>NZ_JBFBAG010000087.1:0-26877 GCF_040682155.1 Amycolatopsis sp. NPDC051371 | reverse complement strand
GCGCGCGCAGCTGCTGATAGCGACGGGCTTCACTCATCTGTGGCGCGGATTTGTTGACAGACAACAGGTTCAACCTTCCTGGGGTTCATTGGTGGGCGCCCTGTCGAGCCGGGCGGCGGTGGCCGCGTAGGCGGACAGGTCGATCACGACGTGGGCCGCAGGCCCCGTCGCGGGCAGGCCGCGCAGTCGTGCCGCTTCGGCCAGCGCCGCCGCCGAAGGCGGACGGCGGGTCTTGTGGGTGCCGGGCCGATCCGTGCTGAACGCGCCCAGCGCGGCCTTTTCCAGCGCGGCGACGTGTCCGTCGTCGCGGATCATCCGCCCGGCGCCGTCGGGTGCGCGGTGGTGGACCGCGACGGTCGCGCCGCCGGCGGTGACGATGCGCAGCGTGTCCGCGCCGAGCCGGTGTCGGACCTGAACGGAGGCGCCGCCCAACCCGGGCGGGACCGAATAGTAGTTGCCACGGAGAGAAACCAGCGCTTGCGGTGTCACGGTCCGGGTCACGTCGAACTCGGCGGGGAACGCCACCAGCGGCGGCGCCCGCAGAGCCTCCTCCGCGGCCAGCGCGGCGACGGTGGTGGGTTCGCCGTCGCGGACCCGGCGGCGGTCGTCGAGCTTGACCGCGAGCCGGTCCAGCCCGGCTTGCGCCTCCACGACGGTGGCGTTGTCGGCGACTGTGCGCCACCATCGCTGCGCGGCGGAGTGATTCGCTTTCTCCACAACACCTTTGCGGTTCCCGCGTCGAGGCGGGCAGACCACGGAACGGACTCCGTAGTGCTTGGCCGCCTGGGCGAACGCGGCGGTCAGTCGGCCGGTGGACGGGGAGCAGACGGTCGCCATCCGATCGAAGCGCCAGTCGTGGGTGGTGCCGCCGAGCTTGCGCACGACGGTGTCGAGGGCCTCGATCAGATGCGGGAAGTCCTCGGCGTCGGCCAGGACGCCACGCCAGCGGCCCGAATACGCCAGTGCGCCGACCAGCAAATGCGCATGCCGCCCGACACCCCACCCCGCCGGCGGGTTCGGCAGCTCCACCCAGTCGAACTGGGTCTCCTCGCCCGGCGGATGAGCGATGATCGCGACGTCCCGGCCGCGGGAGACCTGGCAGGGCTCGCAGTGCGGCCGCAGCTGATGAGTCCGGATCGCCGCAGTCAGAGACGGGTAAGAACCACTGAAACCCAGGTCAACAAGCTCGTCGAAGAGCGTCGATGCCCACAGGTGAGGGTCGTCGGCCAGCCGGGTCCGGCAGTAGTTGAGGAACGGCTCGATGACCGTCGCCTGAGTCCGCCGCCGTCGACCTGGCTCCCGTTCGCCCGATAGATATGCCCGGACCGTCTTGCGGTCCACGCCCAGATGTCTGGCGATCGCCGAGATCGACCAGCCCTGTTGACGCAGCGCATGCGCCTGCACGTCTTCCTCCAGAGACAGCATCAGCCCTCCAGCGACGATCCACAGTGATCAACACCGAGAACCGTCGCCCGAAGGCCACTGACCAGCGCAAACGACACGCCGGTAGGACACCTACCTGGGAAAGTTGATCTAGCAACACTGGGGAGAATCAGTTAGCGCCATCAGAGTTCGTAGTCGTGCAGGGCTGCGGTGGCCAGCTCGGCGCGTGGGGCGCCGAGGACGTCGGCCATGGCCGCGATGTCGACGAGTGAGGACAGGACGGTGTGGCCGTGTTCGAGCCGCGCGAGGCGAGATGCCGGTACCTCGATTGCTGCGGCGAGGTGGTCTCGAGCGAGACCGCGCGCAGCACGCAGTCGCGCAACCTGCTCCCCGAGGACGAGCACACCCGGTATGAGGACCGACGCCGCCGGGTCATGTGTCACGGAATGCGCCCGGTGCGGCTCGTCCGGTTCCGGGGCAGCGCTGTCACCGCCATGCCGTGCTGGTGATGGCGCGGGCTCGTTCAGAAGCTGCCGGCGCGGCTCGATGACGGGAACTGTCGATGGGAGTGACGGCGGCGGGCTGGGGTGCGGCAGGGCCTGCGGTGCCGTGACTGCGTCGTGACCGGCGTCGTCGGCGGTCGCTGATGTGCTGAGAGCACGACGGTGCTCCTCGAGTTGCGGCACGTGATCGTGGGGTTGGTCGTCGAGGTCGGTGATCGTGGTGGTGCCCAGTTTGCGCAGCCGGGTTGCGGTCCGGCGGAAGCGGTTCAGTGCGCTGGGATCGGTGAGGTAGGTGCTGGCGTGATGGTGTCGGAGCGCCGCCGCGATGGTGATCCTGTCTTTCTCGAAGAGGGTGAACGGGGCGACCAGGCCGGGCGGGCACACCTGGGCAGCAACGATGACGATGGTGATGTTCCGCTGCTGTGCCATCGCACGGAGATAGGTGATTTGGTCGTGGTGCAGCAGCGGTGGGCACGCGCGGAGCGCGGTGTCGCCGATGAGGAAGGTGTAGCGGCGGGTGAGGTCGGCGAGGTCGTCCCGTCGCTGGGGCAGCGCCGCGGCGTAGGCGTCGTCGAGGTCGGTGTCGGCCACGGGGTGGGTGAACAAGCTGAGGTCGTGTTCGGGGGTGCGCAGCAGGTCGGGGATGAGGGCGGGGGCCCAGATGGTGGTGCGGTCGGCGAGGTGTTCGTAGTGCCAGCCGAGAGCTGCGTGGTCGCGGTGGTCGGTGTCGGCGAGGTCGGGGACTGTGCTTTGTCTGGCTTGGGTGATGATGCGTTGCGCGGTGGAGTAGTCGACGCGTAGGACCGCCAGGATGAAGGCTGTTGTGCTGGGGTCGGGGAGTCGTCGTCCGAGTTCCCACGCCGAGAGCTGGGAGGCTGACACGGCCATGGTTCGGGCGACGGCGCGGAGTTTGAGCCCGCGGGCTTCGCGCAGGCGGCGGAGTTTGAGGCTGACACTGATGGTCGCGGGGTTGAAGGCGAGTCGTGTCTTGTTCTGTGGCTCTGTGGTTGTGCGTCGAGGCAATGTGTTTCCTGGGTCGTCGTAGTGGGGTTGCCGGGTGCTCGGGGGTTGGTTCAGGCGGGGTTGTCAGAGCTGATTGCGCAACTCGGTGGCGGCGTGCAGGTCGGCGGCGGCGCCGGGGCCGGCGTGGGTGAGCTGGGTGATCAGGGTGTCGGTGAGGCGGCGGGTGATGCCGATGTCGCCCAGGTGGAACGCGGCGCGGGCGGCGGTCAGGTCCAGCTGCGCGCGGTAGCGCACGGCGACGGTGTCGCCGATGAGTTCGCGTGCCTGGCTCAGTTCGGCGAAGGCCGGCCCGGCGCGGCCGGTGGCGACGAGGGCCTCGGCCAGCCAGGTCGCCGCGCGTGCGGCCCCGAGGGGATGTCCGGCTCGGGTCATTTCCTCGCGCGAGTCGCGTAGGTGCAGCAGCGCTTGCTGGGGGTGGCCGAGGGCGAGGTAGGCCTGTCCGATCCGGCGGTGCAGGACAGCGTGTCCGAATTGGTCGTCGATCAGGCGTCGCTGGGGGCGCAGGGCGTTGCCGAGGGCCTGGAACGCGTCGTCGGCGCGGCCGGCGGCCAGCTGGACCCGCCCGCTGACCGACTGTGTCAGGGCCAGCAGATGCGCGTCGCCGAGGTCGTGGGCGTGCGCGGCGGTGTGGGTGGCGGCGGCGAAGGCGTCGTCGTGGCGGCCCAGGTCGGATAGCCCGGCGGCGGCGCGGGCCTGGAAGACCGGCGCGATGCCCGGATGTGAGCGGGCTGCGGCGGTGTGGCCGGCGTACTGGATGTGGACGAGGTCGTCGTGGTGATAGCCGGGGCGGGCCAGGTGCCAGACTGCCTCGGCCAGCTCGACCACGACGTCGTCCCATCCCCAGCCGAGTGCGGTGGCGGCGACGGTGCGCAGCACGTGGTGTTCCCAGCCGAACCAGGCGCGTGCCCGGCGCTGGTCGGCGTGTCGCAGCGCAAGGGTGTCGTGCGCGACGGGCGGGCTGAACCGGTGGGCCTCCGGCGCGACGAGCAGGACGGCGGCGGCTGCGCTGGCGGCGTAGAAGTCGATCAGCCGGGCATGCTGGCGCGTGCGCGCCGACGGTGGTTCCTGGCCGCGCAGGTGGCTGGCGTGGGTCCGGACGCGATCGGCGAGCCGGTAACGGTCTCCGGGTCGGCGTTGCACCAGGTGTGTCGCGTGCAGTTGCTGCAGCGCGGCGCTGATGTCGGTCTCGGGCAGGTCGAGAGCGGCGGCCAGGGGCGCGGCGGTGGTGTCGGCCCCGGGGTGGTCGGCCAGCAGTTGATACACCTGTTGTGCGGGGCCGGGTAGGTGCCCGTGGACGAGACTCACCGGCCCGGCCGGTCGGGCTGTGCGGGCGGTGCGCCGCGAGGTCGCTGGTCGCGACGATGACGGTGAGGCGGGCGTGGGGGGAGACGCCGGGCGCGAACGAGGGCTCGCTGCTCGGTACCGGCGGCGCCGTGGGTCCGCTGCGCTCGGGGGCGACGCGCTCGGTGTGTCCGAATAGCCGTGGGCACGGACCAGGTAGTGCTCGGCACGCCGCCTGGACGCGTCCGCATGGGAGAGAGGGCGGTCTCGGTGGCGGTGACCGCACGTCCGGTGCGGGCGTAATGCTCGACTGTCGGCGGCACCAGCTGGGCGATCGACTTTGCCGACGCCTGCTCCGCTTCGGGTGCGGGGCCTGTGGCTGTCGTGCTCACGCCGCATCACCGGTCCTCATTGCAGGGCGCGCCGTCGGATGGCGACGCCACGGCGCTGTGGTCTGGCCTGGTGGCCGCGGGTGGTGAGGTCATGGAGAGGCTGCTTCACCGGATGCGGGTCGGCGTAGCCGCGGGGATGCGGCACGTCGTGTGGGGCGTGGATGCCTGGCCGCGCAAGAGGATGGTTGTGCGCGGCCAGGCACCCGCGGATCTCGGGCACGTGGAGGCCGACTCTTGACCTGTGGGTGTGCGAGACGTGACTGGCTATCTCCGGTGACCGGTCGAGTCCGGGCGACGATGTCGCCGCGCACGAGCTTCGTGCGACGAGATCGGCCCCGGATCCCTGACCGTCCGCGACGTCGGGATCGGGATGCGGGCGGCCAGGACGTCAGGTGTTTGTCGGCCGCCACGGGGGTTCCGGCAGGTTGTCGTCCGGTCCCGGTTTCTGGGTGAGGACCGCGGCGGTGAAGTTCCCGCATACCGGCGGGTCCGTGGGCGGCCCGTCGGGGTACCAGGTGAACGCCGGCACGATTCCGGGTGGCAGCGGGGCCGTGCCGTGGATCATCGCCTCGATCTGGGCGTGGGTGGCAAGGCTGCCGGTGCCGGGCCCGTGGTGCTGCAGGACGTCTTCGAACTCGAGCGCCTGCGCGGCGAGGTCGGGGTGTTCGGGCATCAGCAGGTGCGTCATGGCCACGAACGCGCCGACGGGCAGCCGGTTGATGTGGTCCTGCACCACTTGGGTGGCTTCGGCGCGGCTGCCGCCGTGAAAAGACATCACTGCGCCCAGCAGCAACGCCACGCGGCCGTCGTCGGGAGAGACCAGCCCGGGGTTTTCGCTGCTGGAGTTGTAGAGGGTGTCCCACATCGCGGTGGGGTCCCAGGGGTCGGCGTCGACGACGTGGACGCCGTTGTCGGCATCGGCGAGTGTGCGCAGCTGCGCGAGGGTCAGCGGGTCGCGTTCGACGTAGATGACGCTCGCGCGGGTCGTGGTCTGCGTGCGGTTGCGGTTGCTCGCCTCGCACCGGCGGACGAGGGAATGCAGGTCGTCGTGTCCGGAGATGTGCGGCAGGCCCGCGCCGGCGACCACAATGCTGCTGATGCCTTGGCGGGCGACGAGGTAGGCGGCGGCGCGGTCGAGGAATGCCCTTTCGGATCGGAACACGAATCCCGTGCCGGGCATACGTGCGTCCAGTCGGAGGGCGGCGTCGTGTTCGTTGTTGTGGGCGAATTTGACGGAGGGGACGGAGCGTCCGTCGGTGTTTTTGGCTTCGCGGAAGGCGTCGTAGAGGTAGGCGAGGTTGATCCGGGCGGGGTCGGTTCCGCATGGTTTCCACCACCACGGTGCATCGTCGGCATTGGTCTGGTGGGTCGCGGTGCGTTGTGTCGTTTCTGGTGGCGTCATCGGTGTACCGGTGCCTCGGTGGAGAGCAGGATGGTCAGGTGCGCGGTGGTCAAGCGGCATCGGTCGGCGAGCGCTGTGAGGTCGTCGGGGGCTAGCCCCCGAAACGGTGGTTGCGCGGCGAGGAGTTGTTCGCGTGGCCACCGGGCTGCGGGACGTAGTGCGTTGAGCTGGGTGGCGGCCAGGGCGTTGAGGTCCACGGCGATGTCCGGGTCCCAGGCGATGCGGCGTTCAGCGCGCGCCAGCAGTTCGGAGGGCCGGAGTTGGTAGATCTGGCCGGCGTCGCCGAGCTGGAGAAGGGACATCGAGCGGGTTGCTTTTTCCCACGTGATGAGGGTTTTCTCCGTGGTGCGGCCGTTGGTTCATGTGGCGAGGGCAGGGCGGGACCAGCTGCGGTGTTTGCGGTGGGCCTGCAGTTGCGTCCACACGGCGTGGGCGAGTTCGCCGGTGTCGGTTTTCGCCATCGAAGTCTTTCCGTGCGAGCTGGAGGGGGTGAACGGTGTAGGGCCAGTCGCGGTCGTGGGTGGGCCAGTGCCACAGGAACGCTGTGACGGTGTGGGAGTCGAGGTAGTCGTGGAGGGGCCGCGGGCGGGCGGTGCTCCACCAGTAGGTTTCGGGGCGGGCGCCGTCGGTTACGGGCATGGCGGCTCCGCGGTAGCCGGGTTCCCGACCGAATCGTCAGCTGCGTCGGCGCCGGTGTTGTCGTTGCTGCATGGAGGTTTCTCGCAGGTCACGTCTGCGGAGGTGTGGCGGTAGTGCGGGTTGGGGGTTCGTGCCGACGTGACGGTGTCGCGGCGGAACTCGGCTGACGTGCAAGCCGGTGTGAGCACGCCGGTGGTGTCGAATGTCGCGAGGTGAACGCGGTGGATCCGCGGATGGTTGGTGGTGGGCGGGTCTGCCCAGGGTCTGGTTGACACCTCACCTGTGAGGCTTCGGCCTCGCCTGGAAGGATGTCATCGTGCCCAAGCCCTACCCCCGTGAGTTCCGTGACGACGTCGTAGCCGTCGCCCGTCGCGGCGAGACACCGTTGAAGCAGGTCGCGAAGGATTTCGGGATCTCCGAATCGTGCCTGGCCAACTGGCTGCGCGCCGCCGACGTCGAGGACGGCTCCCGGCCCGGTGTGACCCGGGACGAGTCCGCCGAGTTGCGCGAGTTGCGTAAGCGCAACCGGTTGCTGGAGCAGGAGAACGAGGTCTTGCGCAAGGCCGCGGCCTATCTGGCGCAGGGCAATCTGCCGGGAAAATAGTCTTCCCGCTCGTCCGTGAACTGGCCGCGGCCGGCGCCCCCGTGCGGGTGCCGGTCGCGGTGACGTGCAGGGTGCTGGGCATCTCCCGGCAGGCCTACTACCAATGGTGCGCAGCCCCAGTCTCGCAACGGGACTGGGACGACGCGCACCTGATCAACGCCGCCCTCGAGATCCACGCCGACGACCCGGCCGACGGATACCGGTTCATCGCCGACGAACTCGCCCGCCGCGGGTTCACCGCTTCCGAGAACCGGGTGTGGCGGATCTGCTCCATGCAGCAGATCTTCTCTTTGCACGCCATGAAAAAAGGACGGTACAAGAAGGCGGGCCCGCCGGTGCACGACGACCTCGTCCGGCGGAACTTCACCGCCACCGCACCGAATATCACGTGGTTGACCGACATCACCGAGCATCCCACCGGTGAGGGCAAGCTGTATCTGTGTGCGATCAAAGACTGCTACTCCAACAAGATCGTCGGCTACTCCATCGACACGCACATGCGGGCCTCGCTCGCCGTCAGCGCGTTGCGCAACGCCATCACGCTCCGGGACCCGCGCGGTACCGTGGTCCACTCCGACCGCGGGGCCCAGTTCCGGTCGGCGGCCTACCAGCGCCTGCTGCGCGCTCATGGGCTGACCGGGTCGATGGGCCGGGTCGGTGCGTGCGGTGACAACGCCGCGATGGAGTCGTTCTTTTCGTTGCTGCAGAAGAATGTTCTGGACACGCGTCGGTGGCGGGCCCGGGAGGAACTGAGGTTGGCGATCGTGTCCTGGATCGAGACGAAGTACCACCGCAAACGCCGCCAACGCGCCCTGGGCAAGCTCACCCCGGTCGAGTTTGAGACCATCTACACGACCGCGACAGCGGCCTGAAAATAGTCAGCTCCGGCGTCAACCGAAGTCTGGGCAGACCCGGCGACCGCAGAACGGTCGCGGTCGACCGGTTGGTCGTCGGTGTCGTCATGCGGCGGTCCTGCGCTTCCATCGGTGTTCGCACTCCGAGCGGGGATGAGTTGGTGGAGCGCCTCGACCGCCCGGAAGGGGGGTTCGCGGTCGGTCGAGGCGCGCGGACCGGACAGAGGGGAGTGGGCATGTCGCCTGTCCGGGCCGGGCTTTCGGGTCGTTTACGATCGAGGTGCCGGTTCGTCGGGATCTTGAGGCAGATCGGTGTCTCCGTCTGGTGCCAGCCGGAGGGAGACGGCGCGCATAGCCGTTTCGAGGCGCTGGTACATCGAGGGGGAGTGGGCGGGCGGGATCAGGTCCGGGTCGTCCCAGCCCTGCAGCCAGGCCGTCAACCAGGTTTGGGCGTACTTCAACGCTCGCGCCTGCTCTGAGCCTGCGCGGACACATCGCAGCGCGTGGTCGATGGTCGCTGCAATGTCGTGAAGTCGCCGGCGGGCTTGGTCTTCGGATTGGGGGTCGTGCCAGCAGATGTCGGGCAGGGTCATCAGCGCTTGTCGTGCTTGGACGATGGCGAGGTGGCGTCGCGCGCGTCGCCGCGCCCACGGCGACTTCACGGTGTCCACAATTGGGGAGCCGAGCCCAGCACGAGGCGTGGCGCGAGCGGGCTGCTGGGGGCGGGTAGTTCGATGAGCTGGTGCAGGATGGTGAGGGCGTCGCCGTCGTGTTCCCGGACTTTCCCGCCGGCGTGGTCTACGCGTATGGCGGCGGCGTCGGTTTTGCTTTTGACGCGGAGGGCGTCGACGTAGCCGTCGTCGGTCCAGGTGAACGCCCCGGTGAATCGTTCGAGGTTGCCTTCGCCGTCGAGCTGGGGCTGGAGTTCCCAGCCACGTCCCATCAGTGTGGCGAGTGGTTCGATGGCGGGTTCATCACAGAGGAAAGCGAATGGAGTCGTCGTCATCGGCGTACACATCCCGGGTCGTTGTTGGCGGCACCCCGACGGCCCAGGACTCATCACGGCGAACAAAGTCATATGTGCGTAGTTCGCTCGTGACCTCGGAGGCGAGCAGAAGATCAACCAGCCGCCGCGGTACCAGAACGCGACGGTACGACGACTACTGGCCGGTAACCCGAACTGTCAGTTCGGGTAGTTGTTGGCGGCGGGTTTCCTAAACCGGCAGGCCAATGCGGTTGGCGAACTGTGCCGCAGCTGCAGAGTCAGTCCGTCGCCCGCGTTCCATGACCGTGCGGATGAGCGTGTGTGCCGCGGGGCGGAACAGGACGTCTTCTGGTGCGTCGGTTTCGGCGGCGGTTAAGAGGGCCAGCGTTTGGGCGAACTCGCGACGCTGTGCGTAGCCCTTAGCCTGATCGAGCAGGAAAGCCACCCGCCGCTCAATCGAGGGGGACTGCTCGTGGTCGATCTTGGCGGCCAGCCGCAAGCCCTCTACGGCTTCGCCGGACTCCACTTCGATCGACACGGCGTACATGGCAACGTTGGTCGGCCCGAACGCCGTCCAGCAGACGTTGCGGTCGCCGACTCGCTCGGCCAGCGGCGCGGCCTGGCGGAGCCGGTCTCGGCCGGTCCAGGTATTGCCGGCGCGGACTGCCGCCACCGCAGCAATCAGCAGGAGCGCGCCGGATAACGCTGCACCGTCGAGATGGTCGATGCCGAGCGCAGCCTGGAGGTCGGCGAGTGCCTTCATGGCTTCGTCTTCGGCGGCCTCGGCATGACCGTCGGCAAGCATGACCTGGATGAGGTTCCACCGCGCTCCGGCCAACCGAACCGGGTCGTCGGCCTGCTCGGCAGCCCGCTGCGCGCGGTCGGCAGCGAGGAGCGACAGATCAACGCGGCCGACGCGCTTTGTCACGGTCCGGAGGAGGCCGTAAAGGTCGGCGGCTACGGCTTGGGTCTGTCGCTGGTGCTTGCCAGACGTATCGCGGATCGTCGCTTCCGTTGCTGCGATGAGTTCCGGCAGGTCGGTGGTCAGTTCGCTATAGCGATGGCCGGAGGTCTGCCAGGCGGACCATGCCTCGCATACTCGACGTCCGAGTTCACGGACAGGAGACGGCCTGACCGCTGCCGGTGCGGTCATGGCGCGATAGATCGCGTCAGCCGTGACGCTGGAGGTGCGCCGGGCCTTCGGCGCCGGCCGATTGCTTAGCAAGTCGCCTGGCTCGACGCGCAAAACTTCGGCGAGTTGGGCGAGCACCAGAATTGTGGGCAGCTTCTGGCCGCGCTCAATCTGATAGAGGTAGTCCGGCGTAATGCCGGTAAGACCGGCGACGACCGTCTTCGTCTGATGGGCGGCCGTGCGGTAGAACCGCACGCGGTCGCCCACCACCCGCGCCAAATGGTCGTTCACGATCTCGCGTTGCCTCCTGCCGAGCCTCTGACCAGGATGAATGGTATCGCGCCGCGCTCGATACGTCACGGATGGCACACTCTCGACATGACCACGTCTGACGCCACACCTCGGACCTTGGTGCTGTGGGACATCGACCACACACTCATCGAGACGAGGGGCGTCGGGCGAGCCATCTACGACCGGGCGTTCCCCGCGGCGACCGGCCAGCCGTTGGCCAAGCTGGCAACCATCGCGGGCAAAACCGAACTGGACATCATGGCCGAGTCGCTGAAGGTCAACGGGCTGGAAGTGACCGACCGGGCTATCCAGAAGCTCGCCGACGCCTTGATACGGGGCTACGAGGACGCCCGTGAAAATCTGGCCACCACTGGACGCGCTCTACCCGGTGCGCTGGAAACGCTCGAGCGGTTCGCTGCTGACCGTACGATCCACCAGGCGATTCTCACCGGCAACCTGCGTGATGTGGCACGAATCAAGCTGGAGGTGTTCGACCTCGCCAGCCTCCTCGACTTCGATAGCAGCGCTTTTGGTGACGATCACGCCGAGCGCTCGGCGCTGGTGCAGATCGCACGACAACGAGCTGAAGCACGGACCGGTGCACGCTTCGACAACGAGCAGATCGTGCTGATCGGGGATACGCCGAACGATGTCAAAGCCGGGCTGTCCGCCGGCGTACGGGTCGTCGGCGTGGCCACCGGCAAGACGAGTGAAGCTGAGTTGCGTCACGCCGGAGCGACTCAGACGGTGCCGACACTGTTGAACCTTCAGCTGTAATTTCTCCGAGCCCTGAAGGCAGATCAGGCGAACGCACACCTTACGGCGACTTCACAGTACCCATAACTGCGGAGCCGAGCCCAGCACGAGGCGGGGCGCGAGTGGGTCGCTGGGCGCGGGTAGCTCGAGAAGCTGGTGCAGGATGTCGAGGGCGTCGCCGTCGTGTTCCCGGACTTTCCCGCCGGCGTGGTCTACGCGTATGGCGGCGGCGTCGGTTTTGCTTTTGACGCGGAGGGCGTCGACGTAGCCGTCGTCGGTCCAGGTGAACGCCCCGGTGAATCGTTCGAGGTTGCCTTCGCCGTCGAGCTGGGGCTGGAGTTCCCAGCCACGTCCCATCAGTGTGGCGAGTGGTTCGATGGCGGGTTCATCACAGAGGAAGGTGAACGGGTTGATCGGGGCCGTGGTCATCGGCGATCACGTCCCGAGTGGCCGGCCTGCGCGGAGCGTCGAGCCGATTGCAGGCGTGGCTGCCGGGGTCCGGCACGTCGAGCAATTCGACCCGGGCAAGGGGGCGTTGGCAGCTGCGAGCCGCGTGGAGTCCGACCCAACGATGAGCCGTCGCCCCAGGCCCATCAGGGCAACGTTGTTTCGGCGAACGCGCTGTTCAGGTCACCTTTCGCTGCTCGGTGATCAGCCAGCACAGGCAGAAGGGATGACCGGCCGGGTCGGCGTACACCTGGGAGATATCCCCGGACGTGTGCGCGGTGGCCGGTTTCAGCGTCGCGTTCGAGGGCCCGCCGACGCCAGCGATCGGTTCGACGAGGTGTTCACGTCAGTGTGCGATGGCGACGCAATGCCGGACGGTGTCCGCCTGGTTGAGGGTGGCCAACAAGCACGTAGCGGCATCGGCACGTGTGATACGCCAGCCACCACGGACGCTCTGGTCGAGCGCGGTGCGGTAGCGCCCGGTGGCCGGTCCGTTGGTCAGCAGCGGGCATCCAACCGTGGTCCAGTCGAGGTCGGTGTGGCGTAACGACCGGTGGGTCTCCGCGATGTCGGCGTAGTGGTGGGCCAGGCGTGCCCGCGCGATCCTGCTGAGCATGGTGCGGGTGAACCAGCCGGCCCCTGCGTCTGGTCGGTCGTCGGCAGTCATGGCGATGCCGGCCACGCTGACCAGGACGAGTCGGCGCACCCCCGCTACCTGCATCGCGTCGACGATGCGGCGGGTGCCCAGCGATACGACGCCGTCTTCGCTGCGGTGGCGTGGTCCGAGGGCGGAAAGCACCGCGTCGGCACCCGCGATCGCGGTGGTGAATGCCGCATTCGGCGCGGCGCTGGTGAGGTCGGCGGTCACCACTCGCGCGGGCGCGCCGGGTTCGCCGGGCGTAGGCAACCGGCTGGGGTTGCGGACCACGGCGGTGACGTCGTGATTGGCGGCGACGGCCTGATCGAGCAGGTGTGCGCCGACGCCGCCGGTCGCGCCGACGATGGTCAGCTTCATGGGCGGGCTCCTCGCGTAAAGATATGTAGTTGATATTATATGTAATAGATATTATCAGGAAGGCGGCGGGTGCGCCGTTACGGGGCGACCGCCGAGGTCAAGGACGCCTTGCAGTTGCTGCGCAAGGGCCGTGTGTCGAACACGCGGCTCGCCACGCCACCTGCAGCTCGGTGAGCACGTACGTGACGTCCGCGACGCGAAACCGGGGTGGCTGGCCGGTGAGGCGCAATTGCGGGAACCGCTGGAGCAGGGATGGGAACGCGATCCGCGTCTCCAGCCGGGCCAGTGGCGCGCCGAGGTAGTGGTGGATGCCGTGTCCGACGCGCGCGGCTGAGGTTCGTCACGCCCGGTGAGGGTGCCGCTGGGCGGCGGCGTCAGCTATTGATTCACTTTCAGTGAGCCGGATGAACCTGGGGCGCTAGGTCAGGCGGTCGTGGTTTAGGTCGGGCCTGTGCTCGACTGAAGTAATTCTATCTGGGTTCGGATTTCCGCGGCGCGTCCGAGTTCTCCGTATTCGGTGAAGATCACTACCGCTTCACTCCAGGAATCTATCGCTTCGGCGGCATGGCCCATGTGGCGCAAGGACTGGGCCAGCGTGTCGAGTGGCTCGGCCACATTGAGGTCGAGATTCATGTCAAAGCGCCGGCCGAGATGGATCGCGTCCCGGCACAGTTCGATAGCCTGTTCATGCTCGCCGAGTCCCTGCTTCGCACGTCCGATCTTGTGGAGCCCGCCGACTTCGCCGTCGGTGTCGCCCACTCGTCGACGAATGGCCAGGTCGCGTTCACCGCAGGTTAGTGCCTGCTGATAGTCGCCCAGTCCATGGAACGCAGTACTGAGGTTTCCGAGGACGACGGCTTCGAGACGTCCGCTGTCGGAACCCAGTACCAAGGGTAGAGCTTTTTGTAGGTAGTGCAAGGACTCTTGAAAAAGCTGACGTCTGTGAAAGAGGAGTCCCAGGCCGTTCAAGCCAAACGCTTCGTACAGACGATCATCGAGTTCGCAGGCGATGGCCACCCCCGCGCGATAGGCAGCGACGGCATCATCCCACCTCTGCAGAAACATGAGACCCTCACCCTGGCAGATGCGGAACAAGCACTCGGCGCGGTGATCGCCGCAACGCTGCGCGGCCGATAGGCCGATCCTCACGGCATCAAGCCATTCTCTGCGATGCCCACGTGCGCTGAGAAAGCCGATGCTGTCGGTGATCGAGACGGCAAGGGCGTTCAGTTCATGCGACGCCGCCTGGTGCAACGCGGCCAACAGGTTGTTCCGCTCGGTCTCGAGCCATATGAGTGCGGGTGTCCTGCCGGCAAACACCGGCGTGATGGGCGAAACCCGGGGTCGGTTCGGGAGTCGGCTGAAGCCCGGGAACACCAGTCCGTCACAGATCCGCGCCGTGTCCGCGTACCAGCTGGTCAGCGCCTCCACGACCTGGTCACGCTCTGCGGAGTTCGCGTGCTGACGGGCCTTTTCGGCGGCGTAGGCGTGCAGCAAGTCATGGAACCGGTAGCGGTCTCCGCTGCCGGACTCGATCATGTGGACGGATGTGAGATGCTGTAAGAGCCGACGGGTTCCGGGGAGGTCCAACCCGGCGATCGCGGCCGCGGCGTGCAGGCTGAAGTCTGGACCCACGTGCTGGCCGAGACGCCGGAACAGCCGGGCCTCATCAATGGGCAATCGCTTATAGGACCAGTCGAACACCGATCGTATCTTTGCTCGATCGTCCTTGTCCCAGCTCAGTGCGTCCAGGCGATACCGATCGTCCGTAAGTTCGGCGACCACGTCGGCGACCGTGGTCGCTGTCGCCGCGGACACCCTGCTTGCTGCGATGCGCAACGCCAAGGGCAACCGTGCGCACAACCGAATCAGTTCGCGGACGGCCGCCGGCTCGGCAACGCCGCGCTGCGAATCGATGATCTCCTGCACCAAGGCCACCGATTCGCCGGGGGAGAGAAGATCGAGGGTCAGGCGTGTGGCAGACTCGGTCACGACCAGACCGGTAAGGCTGTCTCGGCTGGTTACCACGACTACGCACCCCGCTGTCCCCGGCAACAGAGGGCGAACCTGCTCCGCGCCGTTGGCGTTGTCCAGGACGATGAGCATTTGCAGGCCGGCAAGCAGTGACCGGTAACGCGCGGAGAGGGCGTCGACGTTCTGCGGCATCGCGTCGGCCCTGACGCCCAGAGCACGCAGGAAGCCGTCGAGAACCTCGGCCGGCGGTGCCGGTTCGCCTGGGCCGTAGCCTCGCAGGTTCATGTACAAGGTGCCGTCGGCGAAGCGGTGCTGCACGCGATGGGCCCAGTGAACCGCGAGCGCCGTCTTTCCGATTCCGGCGGCACCATCAACGGCTGAGATGACGACAGCCTTCGACGTGCCTGCGTCGGGTCCCTGGTCGATGAGCTTGTCCAGCGCTGCCAGTTGATCTGCGCGGCCGGTGAACTCGCGGATCGACAACGGCAGCTGACGAGGCACCTCGGCGCGAACCGAGTTGTCGCTGCCTCGGTCTTTCACAGATGAATCGCCAACGGACACACTCCAAGTGTGTCGAGATCCGCTCGGGTGTCGTGATCCTAGCTCCGACTCCACCCACTTGGAGCAGGGCGTCGAGGGCAATGGCGACTTGATGAGAGATTGATCAACAACGGACATGGACGCAGCCTGCGCGGTCGGCTTGGACGTGGTCGGTAGTCCGAGCGACGGCGTCCTCGCGAGGAGTTCATCTGGAAGGTAATTGCCGGGTGCGTCGTGTCGGCTCGGGCCGGCGGGCACGCCCCGATGGACGTGCGGCAGGTCCTGCACGCATTGCGGCGGCGGGGTCACCGCGTCCGATAGCGGGATCCTGGAGCGCGACGATGACCTGGACTGCTACTCAGCGATACTGAAGCGGTGCGGGCGCGGGTGGACGCGACGGTCGTGGTCGAAGGCTCCGCCGGGGTCGGCAAGTCGGAACTCGTGGCTCAGGCGTGCACGGAGGCGGCGGTGCGCGGGGTAGTACCGCTGGCCGCGCGGGGCAACCAGGGGGACCGAACGATGGCGTTCGGCGCGGCCCGCGCGTTGCTGACCCACTGGGTCGCCGGCGACGGCGAGCGGGAGCGGCGAGCACTCATCGCGACCGACACCCGCACTGGGTGTCGGCTACGGCCAGTTCACGGACGAGCGGGAAGGCTATTTCCGGCAGGTTGCCCTGGGCGAGATATGCGGCTTCCTTACGCAGGACCTCGTCTTCCTGCTGTAGCAGGCGGTTGCGCTTGCGTCGGTCGCGCAGCTCAGCGGACTCGTCCCGGGTCACTCCGGGCTGGGTGCCGTCCTCGAGGTCGGCGGCACGCAACCAGTTGGCCAGGCACGACTCGGAGGTCCCGAATTGCTGCGCGACCTGCTTAAGCAGCACGTCGCCGGGGCGGGCCACGGCGACGACATCGTCACGGAACTCACGGGGACAGAGCTTGGGCACGATGGCAACCTTTTAGGTGAGGTCGCAGCCTCACACTCGAGGTGTCAACCAACCCCGGGCAGCCCCTCCAGTGCGCTTGCACCGGTCTGGTTGCCCTCGGCTCGGCGTATGCCTCCTATCGTCACGGGCGTGAGTTCGCGCTCCGCTTCGGTGCGGATGCGGATGCGGATGCGGTGACAGTGTCGATCTGGCCGTTGCTGGTCGACGGCCTCCTGGCGATCGCGACAGTCGAGCTGTGGAAGACGCACCGCGACGGTCATCGGTCGGGTCGGTGGGTGGCGTGGCTGGCGTTCGTGTTCGGCATCTGCCTGTCGCTGGTGGCGAATATCGGCTCGGCGCCGGCGCTGAGTGTTCTGCAGGTGACGGTAGCGGCGTGCCCTCCGCTGGTTCTGCTGCTGGCTGTGGAGTTGTTGGACGGTGCGTTGAAGCATCGGTCTCGCGAGACTGGTCCCGAGGCCACCGTCGGCGACAGCGAGACGCGCGGTCGACTACTGAGACAGGGACGGGTGACGAGACTTCGGCGCCCGCCGGCTTGGTGCTGGTCTCGCGGCCCACTGCAGAGAACGCCGACCGGACAGCTGAGTGGCGGATGGGACTACTACGTCAGCCAGCGAGCCCGTGGCCGTACGCCGACGGGAGCCGAACTCGATCGGGTAGTCGGAACGCACGACTATTGCCGGCGGATCCTTCGTAAATGGAAGGCTGAGCAAACCCCGCAAGTCAGTAGCTCTGGACACCGGCTGGACTAATCCATCGCCAAGATGGTCAGCCGCCCATGGTCCATTGTTGGCTGGGGTTGCCGGGTTGGGTGTTGGCGATGATCACGGTGGCGCCGGCGGCGTTGGTGCCGATGTCCATGACCAGGCCGTTGTAGTTGCGGATCGTGCCGTTGGACAGCACGCGCCACTGCTGGCTGATCCAGCCGCCTGCTTGGCACGCGGCAGTCCCGATGGGAGTACCGGGAGCGTTGGAGCCCAGGTCCAGACAGAGACCGTTGGCGTTGCGGATCGTGCCGTCGATCGGGGCGGTCCACTGCTGGCTGGCCGAGCCGGCCGGCTGGCAGGCCGCGGTGATCATCCAGGTGCCGGTGGTGTTCGAGGTCAGGTCGGCGCACAGCCCGTTGTGGTTACGGATTTTCCCGGATACCGCATGCAGTTCACCGACGGTCCATTGCTGGCTGCTGTTGCCGACGCTGCAGGTCGCTGTGCCGACCGGTGTGCCGGTGGCGTTGGCCCCGATGTCCGCGCACAGGGCGTTGTGGTTGCGGATCGTGCCATCGGCGAGCACCTGCCACTGCTGGCTTGGGTTGCCCGCCTGAACCACGGCGGTGACCACTAATTCACCGGGATTGTTGGAGCCGATGTCCATCGCGAGGCCGTTGTAGTTGCGGATCGTGCCGTCGGAGAGAACGCGCCACTGCTGGCTGAGGTTGCCGGCTTGACAGGTGACGGTGACGACCTTGGTGCCGGGGGCGTTGGAGCCGAGGTCCAGGCAGAGTCCGTTGGCGTTGCGGATGCTGATCGTCGCGGTCTGCTGCCGGATCCAGTCGGTGATGTTGTCGACGCGGGCTTCGGTGCTGCCTTGGCGGGTCTCGTGGCTGAGCAGGCAGCCGTGTTGCCACGTGGTGCTGTGCAGTGCGACGAGTTCCACGGCACCCGCGTGCTGGCGGAGCGCGGGACCACCTGCGTCGCCCTGGCATGTGTCGACACCGTCGGCGCCGGTCAGGGCGGTGGTGGTGTCGGTGGTGGTGGTCACGATGAAGGGGGCGATGCGGGCCTGGTCGGGAGCCCAGGTGTCGGTGGTGCGGCCGTAGCCGACGGCCAGCAAGGTCTCGGCTGCGGCGGGTGCGGTGGTACTCACCGTGGCCGGCGTGATTCCGGTGACCGGTGCGTTCAGCAGTCCCAGGGTCACATCCCGGTCGGGTTTCGGTGCCACGTAGGTCACCTGGGCGGTGTAGCCGGCGTTCGTGGCTGTGCGCCCCAGCGTGACCGTTGTCGGCTTGGGTGGCGCGCCTGCTTGAAGACCCGCGCCGCCGAAACACGATGTGGCCGTGACGATCCAGGAGCTGTCGATGAGTGCGGCGCTGCACCCATGGCCGTCGACGCCAGGAGTCCCGACCTCGAGCCGGCCGACGAACGCGTAGGCGCTGTCGGAAATCTGGGTACCGCCGCTGAGAGCGGAAGCGGGGACGCAGGTCAGCAAACCCGCGCCCAAGACCGCAGTCAGGGCGGCCGTGACGGCTCTGCCCCGGTGATGAAGAAATGACATAGGGATCCTTTGTCCGTGTCGCGAAAGTTGGCGAACGAAGTTGTTGCCGGCGGCGAAACGTATAGGCCGGTTGTCAGCGCGATGCGTCCAATTGGAGCAGCGTCGTCGCGTCACCAGGCGGAGTGGTCGCGATTCCGACTTGCGTGTCCCCATTGGGATTGACGTCCACCGTCGTGTGTGCGCCGGTATCGGTGGTGAGTTGGGCTGTGAGCTTGTGGCCCGCGGAGCCGGACGAGCCGTCGCCTCGGATGGCGTAGACGTTCGGGATCTTCAACACCAGATGGCCGACGGTGCCAGTGACTTCGAAGCACACCTTTCCAGTACCAGCCGACCCGATCCGGTCGGTGCTGCGCACGATGATCAGTCCGGCCGTTTCCGGTACAGGGCAGGGCTTGTAGAGAATGTGCCCGTCGCCACTGATTAGCTGCACGTGATCGCTGGCCAAGATGGCGTCTGCCCCCGGATAGCTGTAGCTCTCCACGGCGGACGGCTGCTCGTCCGCCGCCGAAGCGGTACCACTGGCCGGGACGGCGGCGATGCTCACTACGGTAGCGGCGATCGCCGCGACTGCCGCGGCGCCGAGAAACGTCCGGTACGACCGGTGCATGACTCCCCCTTCAAAACAAGCGAATCCGACATTTCAAATAATGCGGACACTGACATCGAAACGATGCGGGTAGCGCGAGACTAAGCAGCCAATCCGGGGTAAGGCTCTGTGATGTCGATCACCTCTTAGTGGCGGTTGACCGCATCCGGCTCGACCGGTAAATGTTCGAGTGCGCGTTTTACGTCGGGGCGGGATCTGCGCACCGGTCGACCGAGGGGGACTCAGATGCGTACGGCAAGACCCTTGTTTCGTGCTGCCCTGACAATCGTGCTGACCGCGTCGCTGATGTCGGCTGCGATCGCGGTGCCCCACACCGCGGAAGCGGAGCCGAAGGCGGCGGCTGCGACGGCCGCCACGCCGGCTTCGGACCGGGCGAAGGTGCTGCGGTTGTGGCAGTTCGGCGGTCCAGCGACTCGGCGGGATGCCGCCACAGCGCTGGCAGGCACGGATGCAGACGTGTCCCGGTTCCTCACGACGCTGAAGGATCCGGACGCCTCGATCGACCGGACCGTGCAGGTCAGCCGGATGATGTCAGCCGGCGGTGTGGCGACGCGTTCGGCCGGTCAGCAGGCACTGGACGCCGGCACCGACGACGCACTCGAGACGTTTCTCGCCACCGGGTGGGAGACGCCGCACGGAATTGACCTCAGTGTCCGCGTCAGCCAGATCATGTCGGCCGGTGGCGAGCAGGTGAAGAAAGCCGGCCAGCAGGCGCTGGATGCGGGCACTCAGGACGCGCTGCGGGCGTTCCTCGATTCGGGGTGGCAAGTCCCGTTCGAGATCGACCAGACGGTCAAGGTCAGTCGTGCGATGTCCGGTGGCGGGCCGGAGGTGAAAAAGGTCGGGCAGCAGGCGCTCGACGCCGGGACGTTGGACGCGCTGAATCAGTTTCTGGCCATCGATCTCCCTGTTGCCCAAGCACGTGACGCCGAGACGGACTCCATCGCACAGTTGGTAGCCACGGCCAAAGCTGCCGCCGAACAGGCGGCAACGCAGACACAGCAGGCGAAAGAGGAATCGGATCGGGCCGTGACCGAGGCTGCTGCGGCGCAGAAAGCAGCGCAGGAGGCCAAGGACGCGGCCACGGCGGCACAGGGCAACGCCGGTGCGGCGACCGATGCCGCGAACCGGGCCGCCCATGCGGCGGATCAGGCGTCGATCACCGCGCGGCAGGCGATCGGTGCGGCCAACGCCGCCACCGCCGCCGCACACACCGCGGCGATCGCCGCGTCGCGAGCCGCGGCAGCCGCGTCGCAAGCGGGAAAAGCGGCTTCGCGTGCCTACGACGCCGCAGCGGCAGCACTCGGCGACAAAACGAAAGCCGGTGACGCGGCCGCGGCGGCGCAGACCGCCCGTGACGCCGCGCTCAGCGCCTCGACCGCTGCGAACGCCGCACGGTCGGCCCGGACGGCCTCGCAAAGTGCACGCACCGCGGGGGATGCGGCGACGGATGCCGCGAACCAGTCGCGGACCGCGGCACAAGCGGCGACCGACGCGGCGAATGCCTCCGCTGCCGCCGGCGCTGATGCCCGCCAGGCTCAGGCTGCGGCCGCCCGGGCGCGGGCACAGGCGGGGCGGGCAGTGGCCGCAGCTCAGGCCAGCCGCTCGTGGGCGGATCAGGCCAGCACCGCCGCCGGTCAGGCCGCCGACGCCGCCGACGCTGCCGCGGCCAATGCCACCGCAGCCGCTGACGCTGCTGCCGCCGCAGCCGTCTTCGCCGGAAACGCGGCAGAAGCAGCGCAGAAGGCAACCGACCACGCGAACGCCGCGACGGCCGCGGCGAACACGGCAGTGACCGCAGCTCAGCAGGCCTCGCAGATCGCCCAGGTCGCTCGCCAGGCCGACGACGACCGGATCGCACTGACCGGGCAGCAGGCCGACGACGCGGCCCGCGAGGCCGCCACGGCATACGCCGCCCGGCCGGTCCCGCCGCGCTGGGACCTGGATCAGGCGAGCACCTGGGACGCGGACACGAACCGCCTTATCGCCGAAGCCACCGCCCCAGGTACCGCGCGGGCCACAATCGTGGCGTACGCACGCACGGTCGCACTGAAGCTGGCGGACACCGGCGGTCCGTGGACCAAAGCTGCGGCTCTCACGGCAATCGAGGCGACCGACGACGAAGCCGTCGACTTCATCACCACCGGTTTGACCGCGGCCGCAGGCCAAGACGACCGCGTCATCCTCGGCGAGCTGTCCGACACCGGCACCCCCGGCTTCAAGACGGCCGCCGCCGCGGCGCTGACCGGCACGGACAGCGACGTGCGGAACTTCCTGCGCAGCAGGGACTATCCGGGACGACTGCAGGACGACACTCTGCAGGTCAGCCGGATTATGTCCGCCGCCGGCGCGGCCGGCCGCACGGTGGTCGTCCAACACGGGCAGAACGCCCTGGACGCCGGGACCGACCAGGCGCTGCGGGAGTTCCTCGACACCGGCCAGTACATCGCCCTGCAGACCGACGATCTGCTCAAGGTGGAGCAGGTGCAGTCCGCCGCCCGGGCAGCCGGGGCCCGCGAGGTCATCGCCGGCGCACAGGCCGCGCTGGACGGGCCCCCGACGCTGGTACGCGAGTTCCTGACCGTCGGCCAGTACACCGCCGCGCGGCACGATCAGAACACCGCCGCGCACAACGCGGCCATCGACAGCCTCCTCGCCCAGGCCACCAGCGCCGCGGACAGCGCCACCCACGACGCGAACGAGGCCCAAGCCGCCGCGGCACGCGCCCGGAACGCCGCCGACGAGGCAGCGCACTACGCCGACCAAGCGGCCGCCGCGGCGACGCAAGCTGCCGATGCCGCCCAGCAAGCCCAAAACGCTGCCAACCGCGCCGCCACCTCAGCCCAGCAAGCACAACAATCGGCCAACACCGCTGCCGCGGCGGCAGCAACCGCGACCGCCGCCGCCGACAGAGCCAGCAGCTCCGCCGCCTGGGCCACGCGCTCCGCTCAAGATGCGGCGGGCTACGCCCAGAACGCCGCGGGGGCCGCCCACGACGCCTACGAAGCAGCCCGCGCCGCCGGCAAGAGCGCCGGAGAAGCGGCCACCGCCGCGACGGCCGCGTGGCAGGGGGTCGTCAGCAAGCTCGACAGCGAGAAACAGCAGCTCATCGAGCAGCGCAAGCAGGCATGCCAACCCGCGATGCGGCCCGCATCCGCGGCGGACGGCTACAGCGCCGATGACTGCATTCTCCTGGTCACCGGTACCCAGGCCGACAAAGACCGGATCATCCAGCACCTGAAAGACCTCTGCCGGCAGCTCAACCCCCAGGGCAGCTTCAAGACCAATCAGTGCTTGGACCCGCACAACCTGTTCAATCCCAACTTCCAGGCCCGCTACCCCGACCCCATCCTGACCAACGACGGGTCGGACCCGGTCGACGACATCTTCCTGTTCATCGGCATCAGCCTGCTGACCGCCGCTTGCGACGGCGTCTGCGACATACTCTCACTGCTCGGCGGTGCAGCGGCTGATCTCGGCGGCGTCAACGCTCTCGAAGCGTCGGCCGAGCTGGCGGAAGCGATCGCCAGCGGCAAGAGCGTCTTCGACGTTATCGGCGTTGAAATCAGAGCCGAACTCGGCGAAGCCGCCGAAATCGCGACAGAGTCGATCGCACGACAAAAGCAGCTCACCGAATTTGCCACCAAGCTCTCCGAAGACCCGATCGCGTGTGTGCCGAACAGCTTCATCCCCGGCACGCAAGTGCTGATGGCCGACCGGACCACCAAGGCCATCCAGGACATCAAACCAGGTGACCAGGTTCTCAACGCTTCGCCGGGCGACACGAAGGTTCAGTCGCACGCAGTCGAGGCTGTTCATATCACGGACAGCGACACCGATTTCGTCGACCTCACGGTCCTCACTCTGACTGGGCCGAAGACTGTTACATCGACGGCTCATCACCTGTTTTGGAACTCGACACTGCAGGTGTGGACATTCGCTGCTGATCTGAAACGCGGCCAGCAACTCGATACGCCGGGTGAGGGGCGCGCGAAGATAGTTGGCGTACGCCGCCACGGGGCGAAGACTCGGACCTATAATCTCTCCGTCGCTAGCGTTCACACATTTTACGTGGTGGCTGGCTCAATCGCCGTACTGGCGCACAACGGTGCACGCTGCATCGAGGATCTGGGCTATGGGCTATACCGATACGACGACGACTCTATCCGTACCGCGGACGGGCGCTATGCAGGCACTATGGGTTCAAACGTTGGATTACCCAATGAGACACGAGCTTGGGACCAGCTTGAATCCGAAGGACTCGAAGTCGTTCGAGGTCGCGTTTATGCGACAGGAAACGGCGTGCAGACACGAATCTACGACGGAGTGGTAAGCCTTGGGAATGACAGATACTTGGGCATCGAAGTAAAACCGGCACCTCGGTACAGCCCATCTGTCGAGCAACGAGCCTTCGACGCGTGGGTTCAGAGCGGCAACATCGCAATGGGGTATGGGGCTGCAAAAGGCTTCAAGATCGTCGGCGTGCTCTCTGTAGTCGTGTACGAATAATCTTGGGTATACTGATGGCCCAGTCGAGGACACGGAGGAAGAAGTGGTCTTGTTGCGAACATCTGCGGGTCTCAGTGTAGACACGCCTGACGAGAGCAATATCCGTGCAGTCCTTGAAGCACTACCTCGAGGTGGTCACGTCATCCTTGAGCACGAGAAAAGCGCCAGTGGCAGTGAGCACTACATTCAAGCGTGGCTTCGACCTGAAGGCACCTATCAACTGGAGTACCGAGAAGGAAATGCGGACAATCATTACCAGACTTTGACGATTTCGCGCGAAAAGGTGGGAGATGCCCTCATTGGCTGGCTTGACGCTGAAAGTACCTGGCGTGAAAGCTTCCAATGGAAGTCAATCGGCGACTGGCTAGCCGGGAAGTAGCGATCGGACGGCCTCAGGCAGCGCTGTGCGCAAGGGAACTGAAATTTCTTGCACACAGGCCGCAACTGAACTCACGGCGTCTCGAACCGGTTCTGCCGCGCCTGGGCACCGGCAGGGTGGTGGTCACCGTCGAGGCAATCGGCGTGTACCCAGTCGCGCAACCTGTCGGTGAATCCGGGCCGCCACTGGTGCAGCCAGTACTGGGCCTCGCGGCTGGTCGCGGCGGGGCCGAGGTTGGCGTCGCGCCAGCTATAGGCGAGCGTGGCGGGACCATCCCGACCAAGGCGCTGGTGCGCTGGCGAAGGGAAACTGACCGCGGCCCGCGCGATAGCCGTTCGGCCGCCGGTAGGCTATCGATCGTGCGAGACGGCGGCGCCCGCAGAGTAGGTGTGGCGAGAGCCAGATCGCAACGCTGATCAGCCATTCCACTGCTGGGAAGCGGCCTGTGTCGGTGGGTCGCGGCTGCGGGTGACAGGGCACGAGCTCCGAAGTCGGTTACTCACGGTGTCCAGTCTGGGCCTCAGCGCGGCGTGTCGTGCGCTCGCCTGGCTACTGCGGCGGTCGCCGGTGGTGCTGCCGATCCCGGGGGCATCGTCGGTCGCGCATCTCGAGGAGAACGTCGCGTTGGCCGCGGTCCGGCTGTCGGAGGAGGAGTTCGCCACGTTGGCGGTCGTGGTCGGATCCTGATTGACTCCGTCCGCAAGCACCGATACCGATCTCTGGAGGACGTATGCCGGTCTCGAAGGCCCACGCGAACTGGAACGGCGATATCCCGACCGGGTCCGGGCAGTTCACTGCGGGCGGCGGGAGCATCAGCGGTGGCGTGACGTACAAGTCCCGCTTCGAGGACGGCCCGGGGGCCAACCCGGAGCAGCTCATCGCCGCGGCCCACGCCACGTGCTTCTCGATGGCGCTCGCCAGCATCCTCGCGGGAGCCGGGTTCCCGGCCAAATCGATTGAAACGGACGCCGCGGTGACGTTGCGGCCGGTCGACGGCGTGCCGACGATCCTGAAGGTCGAGCTGACGACGCAGGGCAGCGTCGCTGGTGTCGACGAGGCGCAGTTCCGCGAGTACGCCTCGCAGGCGAAGGTGAACTGCGCGGTCAGCCGTGCTCTGTCCGGGGTCTCGGAGATTACGCTGCAGGCAACACTCGCCGGCTGACGCGATCACTCGATCCGCGGCACGCGGGGCGCGGCCACCCCGGATCACAGCGGCGCGATTCATCCGATGATCGCCCTCAACCGGTTCTTGATTCTGGCAGTCGGCGTGTCTCTCACCTGAAGGCGTGATAGACGCGTTGTCGTCTGCCGAGTGGTGTGATCAGTCTCGAAGACCATGACACTTCCTCGAATGTCCACGCCGTCAGCGCATGTCGCCTCCATCGTGGTCCACGGAGGCTGGCTGTTCCTCATATGCCTGGCGGCCCGCCTGCCAGCGGACACTCAAGTCGGACCTGGGGCCGCGGCATGCCGAGCTTCGCGTCTGCTGCGTGGTCTCGTCTGTATCCGACGGCTTGATCGACTCCAGCGCCGAACCAAGGTCGTCGAGTTGTCGTTGCACCCGCTCGACGTCTTCGGCGCGGCCTTGTTGCCGGTACAGCTCCAATGCCTCCTGCCACCTGCTCGTGTTGTCCGAGGGCGAGGGACTGTCCCAAGATCGGTGTTTCCGGCCCGACACGCCGGGCTGAGGTCCGGCGGGATGGGCACTGTGAGTGATGACATCGGACCTTGTGAGTCCACGCAAGAGTGAGTCCAAGCCGGCGCGGAAGCTGTCGCCGGAGCAGGCCGCCGCGGCGGCGATGGTGGCCGAGGCGAAGGCACGGGGGCTGGCGTTGACCGGCCCGGACGGCTTGCTGAAGCTGTTCAGCAAGAATGTGCTGGAAACCGCGCTCAAGGAGGAGATGACCGAGCACCTCGGGCACGAGAGGAACCAGGCCGACCCGGACCGCGAGTCGACGAACGTGCGCAACGGCACACGGTCGAAAACGGTGCTCTCGGACGCAGCTGGTGAAGTCGAAGTCAACGTGCCCCGAGATCGGGAGAGCACGTTCGAGCCGCAGATCGTGAAGAAGCGGCAGCGTCGGCTCACCGAGGTGGACGAGATTGTCTTGTCGTTGTATGCGAAGGGCATGACGACCGGAGAGATTTCCGCGCACTTCGCCGAGATTTACGGTGCCGCGGTGTCGAAGGAGACGATTTCACGGATCACCGACAAAGTCGTCGCCGAAATGAATGACTGGGCCAGCCGGCCACTCGACCCGGTGTACGTGGCTGTGTTCATCGACGCGATCCACGTCAAGGTCCGCGACGGGCAGGTCGCCAACCGGCCCGTCTACGCCGCCATCGGCGTCACCGTGGACGGTCATAAGGACGTGCTGGGCCTGTGGATGGGCACCGGTGGCGAGGGCGCGAAGTTCTGGATGAGCGTGCTGATCGACCTGAAGAATCGCGGCATTCGGGACGTGTTCTTCCTCGTCTGCGACGGACTCAAAGGCCTGCCCGACGTCGTGGCGAACGTGTGGCCGCAAACTATTGTTCAGACCTGCATTGTTCACTTGATCCGCAACACCTTCCGACTCGTGTCCCGCCGGGACTGGGACGCGGTGAAACGCGACATCAAACCTATCTACACCGCACCCGGCCCGGACGCCGCCGCGGCCGCTCTGGACGAATTCGAAGAGAAATGGGGCGCGAAACACGCAGCGGTGATTCGGTTGTGGCGCAACGCCTGGAATGAGTTCACGCCGTTCCTCGACTACGACGTCGAGATCCGGACGATGATCTGCTCCACAAACGCGATCGAATCGCTGAACGCCCGCTACCGGCGGGCGGTCCGCGCACGCGGGCATTTCCCGACCGAGCAGGCCGGGTGGATTCAGCTGGTCAACGCAACACCGGGTGGATTGCTGTCTGGTTGTGAGAGTAGCTGATCGAGTGCTTCGGCTGGGCTGCG
>NZ_JBFBAG010000086.1:0-28012 GCF_040682155.1 Amycolatopsis sp. NPDC051371 | reverse complement strand
CGCCCTCGACCCGGGCGAGATCCGGTGCACGTTGACCTCGCGGCCCAGCCGTGAGAAACAGGGTTCTAACCCTGTTTCTCACTCACGACCCTGGGGCGACGGGGCCGTGCTGATCACCGGCGGCACCGGCGGGCTCGGCAGCCTGCTGGCCCGCTACCTGGTGGCCGAGCACGGCGTCACCGACCTGGTGCTCACCAGCCGTCGCGGCCTCGGTGCGCCGGGCGCCAAGCAGCTGGTCGAGGACCTGAAGGACCTCGGGGCCCGGGTGCGGGTCGCCGCGTGCGACGTCACCGAGCGCGCCCAGGTCGAGAGCCTGCTCGGGGCGATCGACCACCTCACCGGCGTCGTGCACGCGGCCGGCACGGCCGACAGCGGCGTCTTCGACTCGCTGACCCCGGAGCGGCTCGACTCGGTCCTGCGGGCCAAGGTCGATGCCGCCTGGCACCTGCACGAGCTGACCCACGACCTCGCCGCGTTCGTCCTGTTTTCTTCTGCCGGCGGCCAGGTGCTGCCCGCGGGCCAGGCGAACTACGCCGCCGCCAACGCCTTCCTCGACGGCCTCGCCGCGCACCGGCGGTCCGCGGGCCTGCCGGCGACGGCGCTGGCGTGGGGCCTGTGGGCCGAGAACACCGGCCTCGGCGGCGAGCTGGCCGAGGCCGACCTCGCCCGGATGGCGCGGCTCGGCCTCCCCGCGGTCACCGCGGAGCAGGGGCTCGCGCTGTTCGACGCGGCGACCGCCACCGAGGACGCCGTGATCGCCCCGCTGCGGGTGGACGTCGCGGCGCTGCGGGCCCGGACCGACGACCTGCCGGCGTTGCTGCGCGGGTTCGTCCCGCCGAAGGCACGCCGGACCGCGAAGGCGGCGAAGGCGGCCGACAACGCGCTGGCCGCGGAGCTGGCCGGGCTGGCCGACAACGAGCGTGACCGCGTGCTGCTGGACATCGTCCGCACGCAGGTGGCCACCGTCCTCGGCTACGCGGACAAGTCCGAAGTGGACGGCACCCGCGCGTTCAAGGAGCTCGGCTTCGACTCGCTGGCCGCGGTCGAGCTGCGCAACCTGCTCGGCACCGCGACCGGCCTGACCCTGCCGGCGACGCTGATCTTCGACCACCCGACCGCCAAGGCGGTGGCGGACTTCGTCAAGGGCAAGCTGCTCGGCGCGGTCGCCAAGGTCCCGGCCACCACGACCCGGACGAACGCGTCGATGCAGGAGCCGATCGCGATCGTCGGGATGGCCTGCCGGTACCCCGGCGGCGTCCGCTCGCCGGAGGACCTCTGGCAGCTCCTGGTCGACGAGGTCGACGCCGTGTCGGAGTTCCCGGTCAACCGCGGCTGGGACATCGACAGCATCTACGACCCCGAGCGCGGCAAGCGCGGCAAGACCTACGCCCGCGAAGGCGGCTTCCTCCACCACGGCACCGAGTTCGACCCGGCGTTCTTCGGCATCGGCCCGCGCGAGGCGCTGGCCATGGACCCGCAGCAGCGGCTCCTGCTGGAGACGGCGTGGGAGGCCATCGAGCGGGCGGGCATCGACCCGACCGCGCTGCGCGGCAGCATGACCGGCGTCTTCACCGGCGCGATGTACGACGACTACGGCAGCCGCGTCCCCGGCGCGCCCGCCGACGTCGCCGCCTACATCCCCAACGGCAGCTCGGGCGCGGTCGTCTCCGGCCGCATCTCCTACCTCCTCGGGCTGGAAGGCCCGTGCATGACAGTCGACACCGCGTGCTCGTCTTCGCTGGTCACGCTGCACCTCGCGGTGCAGGCGCTGCGGGCGGGGGAGTGCGGGCTGGCCCTCGCCGGCGGTGTCACGCTGCTCTCGCAGCCGGATCTGTTTGTCGACTCCAGCCGCCAGGGCGTGCTTTCGCCCAACGGCCGGTCGAAGTCGTTCTCCGCGGCGTCCGACGGCGTCGGCTGGGCCGAGGGCGCGGGCCTGCTCCTGCTGGAGCGGCTGTCCGACGCGCAGCGCAACGGCCACGAGGTGCTCGCGGTGGTCCGCTCCAGCGCCGTCAACCAGGACGGCGCGTCCAACGGCCTCACCGCGCCGAACGGGCCGTCGCAGGAACGCGTGATCCACGCGGCTCTGGCGGCGGGTGGCCTGAAGCCGTCCGAAGTGGACGCCGTCGAGGCACACGGTTCGGGCACGAAGCTCGGTGACCCGATCGAGGCGCAGGCGCTGCTGGCCACCTACGGCCAGGACCGTCCGGACGGGCGGCCGCTGTACCTGGGCTCGGTGAAGTCCAACATCGGCCACGCGCAGGCTTCCGGCGGCGCGGCGGGCGTGATCAAGGTCGTGCAGGCCCTGCGGCACAACATGCTGCCCAAGTCGCTGCACATCGACGCGCCGTCCCCGGTCGTCGACTGGACCACCGGTGACATCGAGCTGCTGAGCGAGGCCCGGCCGTGGCTGCCGAACGGCCGCCCGCGCCGTGCCGGCGTTTCGTCCTTCGGCATCAGCGGGACGAACGCGCACATCATCATCGAGGAAGCTCCGCCGTCTACTGTGGAGCGTCCGCGCCGGACGGCACCGGCGTTGCCGTCGGTCCCGCTGCCGATCGCCGGCACCACGGCCGCGGCGCTCGCCGACCAGGCGGCCCGGATGGCCGCGTGGATCCGGTCGAACCCGGAACTGGACCTCACCGACGTCGGCTACTCGCTCGCCACCGGGCGGGCCGGCCTCGACCACCGCTCGGTGGTCCTGGCCGCGGGTCGTGACGCCGCCTTGAAGGCGCTCGACGGCCTCGCCACCGGCGGGACCCCGGCGGGCACGGTCACCGGCACGACCAGCGCGGCCGACCTGACCGCGTTCCTGTTCACCGGGCAAGGCGCACAGCAGCCGGGCATGGGCCGCGAGCTGTACGAGGCCTTCCCGGTCTTCGCCGGTGCCTTCGACGAAGCGTGCGGCCTGTTCGACACGGACGTCCCGCTGAAGCAGGTCATCTGGGCCGAGAAGGGGTCCGAAGACGGTGAGCTGCTGAACAAGACGGCGTACACGCAGTGCGCGCTGTTCGCGATCGAGGTCGCGCTCTACCGCCTGGTCGAGTCGTGGGGCATCACGCCGGACTACGTCGCCGGGCACTCGATCGGCGAGCTGGCCGCGGCCCACGTCGCCGGGGTCCTCTCGCTGGCCGACGCCTGTGCCCTGGTCGCGGCTCGCGGTCGCCTCATGCAGGCCCTGCCGTCCGGCGGAGCCATGGCGGCGATCGCGGCGACCGAGGACGAGGTGCGCGCCGCGCTCCCGGCCGAGGTCGACGTCGCCGCGGTCAACGGCCCGCGCTCGGTCGTCGTCTCCGGCCCCGAGGCCGCGGTGAAGGCCGCGATGGCGGCCTTCAAGGAAGCCGGGCGGCGCGTGAAGCAGCTGGTCGTCTCGCACGCCTTCCACTCCTCGCTGATGGAGCCGATGCTGGCCGACTTCGCCGTCGTGGCGGAGAAGCTGACGTACTCGGCGCCGCGCATCCCGGTCGTCTCCAACGTGACCGGCCGGATCGCCACCGCCGAGCAGCTCTGCTCGCCGGAGTACTGGGTGAACCACGTCCGGGAGGCCGTCCGGTTCGCCGACGGCGTCGGCACGCTGCTCTCGGCCGGGGTCACCCGGTTCGTCGAGCTGGGCCCGGATGCCGTCCTGACCGGCATGGCCCGCGAGTGCGACACGTCGTCCGCCGACCGGCCCGACCGTGTCGTGGGCGTGCCCGCACTGCGCCGGGGCCGCGACGAGGTGCCGACGCTGTTCACCGCGCTGGCCACGCTGTACTCGCGGGGTGCGAAGCCCGACTGGGCCGCCGTGTTCGCCGGGCGCGGTGCGTCCACTGTGGACCTTCCGACGTACGCCTTCCAGAACAAGGAATACTGGCTCAACGCGACGAAACGGGCCGGCGACGTCGGCTCGCTCGGCGCCAAGTCGGCCGGGCACCCGCTCCTGGGCGCGCTGGTGGAGCTGCCCGACGGCGGCGCGGTGCTCACCGGCCGGCTCGCCGTCGACCGGCAGACCTGGCTGGCCGACCACGTGGTGCTGGGCCGGACGATGCTGCCGGGCACCGCGTACGTCGAGCTGGCCCTGCACGCCGGTGACCAGGTCGGCTGCGACGTCCTGGAGGAGCTGACCCAGCAGGCCCCGCTGCTGCTGCCGGAGGAGGGCGGCGTCGACATCCGTGTCGTCGTCGGTGCTCCCGGCGCGGACGGCCGCCGCGACCTGTCGGTGCACTCCCGCATCGAGGACGTCTGGACCCAGCACGCGGCGGGCACCCTGGCCGCTGGGGCCCAGCCGGCGGAGTTCGACCTCTCGGTGTGGCCGCCCGACGGCGCCGAAGCCGTCGACCTCACCGGGCTCTACGACGACCTGGCCGGGCTCGGCTTCGGCTACGGCCCGGTGTTCCGGAACCTGCGCGCGGTCTGGCTGCGCGACGGTGAGGTGTTCGCCGAGGTCGCGCTGCCCGAGGGCACCGCGGCGAGTGAGTTCGGCCTCCACCCGGGCCTGCTCGACTCGGCGCTGGGCGCCACGGACTTCCTCGTCCCCGGCGGCCCGAAGGCGCTGACCGAGACGACGATCCCGTTCGCCTGGAACCAGGTCTCGCTGCACGCCGCGGGCGCGACGACCCTGCGAGTCCGTGTCCGCAAGGAGGGCAAGGACGCCTCCCTCGCCTTGGCCGACGCGACCGGTTCGCCGGTCGCCTGGATCGAGTCGCTGGTGACGCGGCCGGTGTCGGAGGGCCAGCTGGGCGCGAAGGTGCCCGACTCGCTCTACCGCATCGACTGGCAGCCCGCGGCCGGCGTCCGGCTCGTCAAGTCCCTCGAGGGCTGGGCCGTGCTCGGCACCGACGACCTCGGCCTGGGCGTCCCCACGCACGAAGAGCTGGTGGCGGCCGACGTCCTGGTCCTGCCGGTCGGGTCCGCAGACGGGGAGGTGCCGGCGCAGGTCCACGCGACCGTGCAGAAGACTCTGGCACAGCTGCAAACCTGGCTCGACGGGTCTTCCGACGGCAAACTCCTGGTCGTCACGCGCAACGCCGTGGTGGAGAGCCCGGACCTCGCTCAGGCGCCGGTCTGGGGTCTCGTCCGGGCCGCGCAGGCGGAGAACCCCGGGCGGATCCAGGTGGTCGACGTCGACGACCTGCCCCAGTCGATGCGGGCGCTGCCCGCGGTGGTGGCTTCCGGCGAGCCGGAAGCGATCGTCCGGGTCGGCGAGGTCCGAGTGCCGCGGCTGGCCAAGGTCACCACGATCGGTGACCCGGTCGAGTGGGACGCCGACGGCACGGTCCTCATCACCGGTGGGGCCGGCCTGCTCGGCGGGCACCTCGCTCGGCACCTGGTCGCCCGGGGCGCCCGGAAGCTGGTCCTGACCAGCCGTCGCGGCCTGGACGCACCGGGAGCGCGTGAGCTGGTCGAGGAGCTGGGCGCTTCGGTGACGGTCGCGGCCTGCGACGTCACCAACCGGGACGAACTGGCGGATTTGATCGGGTCGCTGCCCGACCTCACCGCCGTGGTGCACGCCGCCGGGCAGATGGACAGCGCGGTGCTGAGCGCGCTCACGCCGTCGCAGGTCGAGAACGTCCTGCGGCCCAAGGTGGACGCGGCCTGGCACCTGCACGAGCTGACCGCGTCGCTGGACCTCAAGGCGTTCGTCCTCTACTCCTCGGCGGGCGGCCTGCTGCTCGCCGCCGGGCAGGCGAACTACGCGGCGGGCAACGTCTTCCTGGACGCGCTCGCCGAGCACCGCGCGGCGCTGGGTCTCCCGGCGACGTCGCTGGCCTGGGGTCCGTGGGAAGGCAGCGGCGACGCGGTCGACCTGACGCACATCGCCCGGTCCGGGGTCGCGGAGCTGGCCGTCGCCGACGGTCTCGCGCTCTTCGACGCCGCGCTCGCGGCCGCCGAGCCGGCGCTGGTGCCGGTGAAGCTCGCCGACCTGCGGGAGGCCGACCGGATCGCCCCGCTCCTGCGGGGCCTGGTCACGGCCACCCCGCGGCGGGCCGCCGCGGCGGCGGGCCCGGCGGCGGCGGCACCCGAGACCGGGTTCGCCGAGAAGCTGACCGGGATGTCGGCCGACGAGCGGGAATCGGCGCTGCTCCAGCTGGTCTGCGAGCACGCGGCGGCCGTCCTCGGCTACGACGACGCTTCGGCGGTCGGCGTCGAGAAGGGCTTCACCGACCTGGGCATCGACTCGCTGGCCGCGCTGGAACTGCGCAACCGGCTCGGGGCGGCCTGCGGGCTGCGCCTGCCGGCGACGCTGATCTTCGACTACCCGAGCCCGCTGCCGCTGACCCGCTTCCTGCTCGGCGAGCTGCTGCCCGAGCTGGGCGAGCCGCTCGAAGAGGTCGCCGAGGCCAACGGAACCGACGAAGTGGCCGCGATCGCCGGGATGGACCTGGCCGACCTGGTCAAGTCCGCGATGGCGGGCACCCAGAACGACGATGGAGGGGACTCCCAGTGACTCAGGCGCCGTCCACCGAGCAGATCGTCGCCGCGCTGCGTCAGTCCATGATGGACAACGAGCGGCTCAAGGCGGACAACCAGAAGCTCACCGCGGCGATGAGCGAGCCGATCGCGATCATCGGCATGGGCTGCCGGTACCCCGGCGGCGTCACGACGCCCACGCAGCTCTGGGACCTCGTCGCGGGCGGCACCGACGCCATCGGCGAGTTCCCGGAGGACCGGGGCTGGGACACCGCGTCGCTCTTCGATCCCGCGGGGCGGCCCGGGACGACGTACTCGAAGGAGGGCGGCTTCCTCTACGAAGCCGCCGACTTCGAGCCGGAGTTCTTCGGGATCTCGCCGCGCGAGGCCCGCACGCTCGACCCGCAGCAGCGGATCGTGCTGGAGACGGCGTGGGAGGCCGTGGAACGCGCCGGCATCGTGCCCTCGACGTTGCGGGGGAGCAAGACCGGCGTCTTCGCCGGTGTGATGTACCACGACTACGGCGCCGGGAGCAGCGACGGCAGCCTGATCTCCGGTCGCATCTCCTACACCCTCGGGCTCGAAGGCCCGTCGGTGTCGGTGGACACGGCGTGCTCGTCGTCGCTGGTCGCCTTGCACTGGGCGGCGCAGGCGCTGCGCCGCGGCGAGTGCTCACTGGCGCTGGCCGGCGGCGTGACCGTGATGGTGACGCCGGACATGTTCGTCTACTTCAGCGAGCAGCAGGGGCTGTCCCCGGACGGCCGGTGCAAGGCGTTCGGCAGCGGCGCGGACGGCGTCGGCTGCTCCGAAGGCGCCGGGATGCTGCTGCTGGAGAAGCTCTCCGACGCGCGTCGCAACGGCCACCACGTGCTGGCCGTCCTGCGCGGCAGCGCGGTGAACTCCGACGGCGCGTCCAGCGGCATCACCGTGCCGAACGGGCCCGCGCAGCAGCGGGTGATCCGCGCGGCGCTGGCCGACGCCGGACTGGAACTGTCCGATGTGGACGCCGTCGAAGCGCACGGCACCGGCACCAAGCTCGGTGACCCGATCGAGGCGCAGGCGCTGATCTCGACCTACGGCAAGGCGGCGACGCCGGAACGGCCGCTGCACGTCGGGTCGTTCAAGTCGAACGTCGGCCACACGCAGGCGGCCGCCGGCGTCGGCGGTGTGATCAAGATGGTGGAGGCGCTGCGGCGCGGTGTCCTCCCGCGCACCCTGCACGCCGAGGAAGCCTCGCCGCACGTCGAATGGACGGACACGGTTTCGCTGCTCACCGCCGAACGGCCGTGGCCGGAAACCGGACGGCCGCGCCGCGCCGGCGTGTCGTCGTTCGGCATCAGCGGCACCAACGCGCACGTGATCGTCGAGCAGGGCGACCCGGTGGCCGTCTCTTCCGCGGAAGAAGGCCCGGTGACCTGGCTGCTTTCCGCGAACGACCCGGAGGCGCTGCGGGCCCAGGCGGCCAAGCTCGCCTCTTCCGTCGGTGACGAGTCCACTGTGGACGTCGGGTATTCGCTGGCGACCACCCGGACCCTCGCCGAGCACCGCGCCGGGGTCGTGGCCGCCGACCGCGCGGGCGCGATCCGGGCGCTCACCGAGTACGCGGCGGGCCGGCCGGCGGGCGTCGTCGAGGGCGTGGCGGGGACGGGACGCACGGCGTTCCTGTTCACCGGCCAAGGCGCGCAGCGCGCCGGGATGGGTTTGGAACTGGCGGCCGCGTTCCCGGCGTTTTCCGAGGTTTTCGACCTGGTGGCCGCCGAGCTGGACAAGCACCTGGACGTCCCCCTGAAGACCGTGCTCGGCTCCGGCGAGACCGGGTACACGCAGCCCGCGCTGTTCGCCGTCGAGGTCGCGGTGTTCCGCCTGCTCGAGTCGTGGGGCGTCCAGCCGGACTACCTGCTGGGGCACTCGATCGGCGAGCTGGCCGCGGCGCACGTCGCGGGCGTGCTCTCGCTCGAGGACGCCTGCACGCTGGTGACGGCCCGGGCGCGCTTGATGCAGGCGTTGCCCACCGGGGGCGCGATGGTCGCCGTAGCGGCGACCGAGGCGGACGTCGTGCCGCTACTGAGCGACGGCGTGTCGATCGCCGCCGTCAACGGGCCGGCGTCCGTGGTGCTGTCCGGCGACGAGGACGCGGTGCTCGCCGTGGCCTCGAAGTTCTCGAAGACGACGCAGCTCAAGGTTTCGCACGCGTTCCACTCGGCGCTGATGGAGCCGATGCTGGCGGACTTCGCTTTCATCGCCCGGAACCTGACGTATCGCTCGCCTGAGATCCCGATCGTCTCGACGGTTTCTCCCGACGCAGACCTGACCTCGCCCGAGTACTGGGTGAGCCAGGTGCGCGACGCCGTCCGGTTCGCCGACGGCATCCGCACGCTGCTCGACGCCGGTGTCACGACGTTCGTCGAGGTCGGGCCGTCGGCCGTGCTCACCGCGATGGGTCAGGCGTGCCTGGGCGCGGACGACCGGGCGACGTTCGTCCCGGTGCTGCGCAAGGACCGGCCCGAAGCCGAGTCGGCGGCCGCCGCGGTGGCGTCGCTCTTCGTCAGCGGGTCCACTGTGGACTTCTCGGCGTTCTACGCCGGTGGCTCGGTGGTCGAGCTGCCGACGTACGCCTTCCAGCGCAAGCGTTACTGGCTGGAGAATCCGACCGGCTCCCGCGTCCGCGGCGTCGCCGAAATCGGACAGCGCGACGCCGAGCACCCGCTGCTGGGTGCCGTCGTCGTCGCGGCCGACTCGGGCGGGGTCGTGCTGACCGGCCGGCTTTCGGCTTCGACGCAGCCGTGGCTCGCCGACCACGTCGTGCAGGGCTCGCTGGTGTTCCCGGGGACGGCGTTCGTCGAGCTGGCGGTCCGCGCGGGTGACGAGGTGGGCTGCGGGCGGCTCGACGAGCTGACCCTGGCCGCGCCGCTGATCCTGCCCCCGGAAGGGGCCGTCCGGCTGCAGGTCGTTGTCGGTGCTCTCGAATCGGAGCAGTGCTCTCTGGGCATTTTCTCGCAGGCTGAAGATTCTTCGGAGTGGGTGCAACACGGCACCGGACGGCTGTCTTCTTCGGTAGTCAGTCCGGCGCCGGCCGTCGAGTGGCCGCCCGCCGGGGCGACCGAGATCGACGTGGCCTCCCGCTACGACGACCTCGCCGCCCAGGGCTTCGACTACGGGCCGGTGTTCGCCGGGCTGCGCCGCGTGTGGCAGGACGGCGACCGGCTGGCCGCCGAGGTGGCGCTGCCCGAGGACGCGGACGCGTCGGCGTTCGGCCTGCACCCGGCCCTGCTCGACGCCGCACTGCACACGATCGGTCTCGCCGGACCGACCGAGGACAAGCCGGTGCTGCCGTTCGCGTGGTCGGGGGTGTCACTGCACGCCGCCGGGGCGGCTGAGCTGCGGGTTCTGCTCTCTTCGGACGTCGAGAACACCGTCTCGCTGAGCGCGACGGACGCCACCGGCGCGCCGGTGCTCAGCGTCGAATCGCTTTCGCTGCGGCCGATCGCGGACGACGCGTTCCGCGCCACGCGCTCGGCGGTCGACGACTCGCTCTTCCGGGTCGAGTGGCAGCCGTTCGCGGGTGACGCCGTGTCCGGTGTCTCGTCCGCGGTGCTCGGGTCCGGCTTCGGGTTGCCGGGGGAGTCCTATGTGGACCTTCCTTCGTTGGTTTCCGCCGGGGTGGCGCCGGATGTCGTGTTCGCGCCGTTCGTGGCGCCGCCGACGCCGTCCCCTCTTGCGGCGCGTGAGGCGACGCATCGGCTGCTGGCGCTGGCCCAGGCTTGGGTCGCCGAGGAGACTTTGGCGTCGTCCCGGCTGGTCGTCGTCGCTTGCAAGGCGATCGGGACGCGTCCCGATGAGGGCGTCGACGACCTGACGCACGCCGCGTTGTGGGGCGTGATCCGGACGGCCCAGCTGGAGTACCCGGACCGGTTCATGGTCGTGGACGTCGACGGTGGTGAGCTGCCGCTGGACGCGGTGCTCGGGGCGATGTACGCCGACGAGCCGGGCGTCGCCGTCCGGGATGGCGCGGTGCTGGTGCACCGGCTGGCCAAGTACGTGCCTTCGGCGGAGCCGGCTCGCCTGGATCCTGACGGAACTGTGCTGGTCACCGGCGGAACCGGCGTGCTGGGACAGCTGGTCGCGCGACACCTGGTGACCGAGCACGGCGTCAAGCACCTGCTTCTCACGAGCCGTCGTGGTGCTTCGGCGCCGGGGGCTGCCGAACTCGTTTCGTCGTTGACTGCGCTGGGTGCGTCGGTCTCGCTCGAGGCGTGTGACCTGGCGGATCGGGACGCGGTGGCCGAGCTGCTCGCGGGGGTCGAGCTGACGGCGGTCGTGCACACGGCCGGCGTCGTCGACGACGGCGTGCTGCTGGCGCTGACGCCGGAGCGGATGGACGCGGTGCTGCGGCCGAAGGTGGACGCGGCGTGGAACCTGCACTCGCTGACCGCTTCGCTGGACATCCCGTTCGTCCTGTACTCGTCGGCGGGCGGCACGCTCGGCGCGGCGGGGCAGGCGAACTACTCGGCGGCGAACGTCTTCCTGGACGCGCTGGCCCACCACCGGGCCGCGCAGGGGCGGCACGCGGTGTCGCTGGCGTGGGGACTGTGGTCGGAGGGCGGCATGTCGAACGAGCTGGCCGACACCGACCTGATCCGGATGGCGCGTTCGGGCGTGCTGGGCTTGTCGTTCGCGGACGGGCTTTCGCTGTTCGACGCGACGTTCGGGACCGCGCAGCCGTCCCTGGTGCCGGTCCGGCTGGACATGTCCGGGGTGCGAGCGGACGCGCACAGCGTCCCGGCGATGCTGCGCGGCCTGGTCCGCGGCCGGCGCCGGGTCGAGGTCGTCGACGACTCGTGGGCCCGGATCGCGGCCCTGCCGGCGGCCGACCGAGGTCGCGCTCTGCTCGACCTGGTGTGCGGAACGGCGGCGGTGGTCCTCGGCTACGAACGCCGTGACGCGATCGACCCGCGCAAGGGCTTCATCGAGCTGGGCTTCGACTCGCTGACGGCGATCGAGCTGCGCAACCGGCTGGAGTCCCTGACGGGACAACGGCTGCCGGCCACGCTGATCTTCGACCACCCGTCGGCTTCGGCGCTGGCTTCGTTCCTGGGCGCGGGGTTGGCCGAACCACCGTCCGCGGTGGAGGTCCGGCTGACGGACTTGGAGACCGAGCTGCGCGCACTGGATTCGTCTTCTCGCGCTGCGGTTCTCGGCCGCCTTCGCGAACTGGTGGCGACGTTCTCCCCGGCCGACCGTGAGCTCGAGGAAGCGGGCGCGGACGAGCTGTTCGCGATGCTGGACGAGGAACTGGAGTCGCAGGGCTGAGTCTCCCGGCCACCTCCCCCGGGGCCGGGCCAGGGACCGCTTCCGCCAACGGCGTCGGAGGCGGTCCCTTTCGTGTGGGTGCGGAGTGCAGGGGCCGCGGAGCGCCACACAGGGCGCTCGACGCGGGGGGAAGCACGCGGCTGGGGCGGTAGCGCTGCCGCAGTGTCTTGAATGACTCATTCAGGGCCTGGGAAGTCCTGAATGACTCATTCAAGACCTTCGCCGGCCAGGCCCGCGGATCGCCACAAGGGCGCTCGACGCGAGCCGAGAACATTCTCGGACGAACGCCCCCAGGCGTCCGCCGCGGGGACTCACACCTCGGCCAGCAGACCCAGCGAGCACAGCGAGCCCGCCAGCAGGATCATGTCGTACCGGGTCTCCTCGACGTCGGTCTCCCACAGCGCCGCCAGCACCGCGCTGGCGCGGTCGACGTCGCCGTTGTGCTGCTTCAGCGCGATCCACATCGCCGCGGCCACCGGCTCGCACTCGACCTGGCGGCTCGTGTTGCGGCAGCTCAGCTGAAGGTGGCCGTTGGGGAGCATCCGCTGAGTGACACCGGGAACGGTCTGGATGGCCATCATGACTACCTCCGAGGGCGGGTCGTTTTCTTCGATGTACCCAGTTTCGCGGACCGGGGCCTCCCGGACCATGGGGTCCGCACCTGAACTCCGCCTGGGGTTTCCCCACCCCACCCCTAGGGGTTCCAGTCACCCAGCCGGGCCTTGACGCTGGCCAGCACACCCTCCAGCTGGGTGTTCAGGTAGAAGTGCCCCCCGGGGAACACCTCCACGACGCACTCGCCGGTCGTGTGGGCGCGCCAGGCGTCCGCTTCGGCGATCTCCGTCACCGGGTCGTCGTCGCCCACCAGCACGTGGATCGGGCAAGCCAGCTCGCGTCCCGCGCGGTGGCGGTACGTCTCCACCGCCGTGTAGTCGCCGCGGATCGCCGGCAGCACCATGCGCAGCAGCTCGTCGTCGCCCAGGACCGCGCTGTCGGTGCCGCTGAGCTCCTTGATGGCCGCGATCAGGCCGTCGTCGTCGCGCTGGTGGACGTATTCGATCCGCTGGGCGGACGGCGCCCGGCAAGCGGACGCGAACAGGCCCAGGGGCCGCGCGCCCCGCGCTTCGAGCCGGCGGGCGACCTCGTAGCCGAGCGTCGCGCCCATGCTGTGGCCGAAGAGCGCCACCGGCCGGTCGAACCACGGGCCGAGGTCGTCGGCGATCGCGTCGGCCATGGCGTCGACGTCGTCGTAACAGGCTTCGCCGAGCCGGTCCTGGCGGCCGGGGTACTGGACGGCGACGACGTCGGCGTCCAGTCCGGCGCCGGCGGCCGCGCGCGAGAACGGGAAGTACGCCGTCGCCGACCCACCCGCGTGCGGCAGGCAGACCAGCCGCACGGCGGCGTCGTCGGCCACGTGGAAGCGCCGGATCCACCGGCTCGTTCTTTCGTTCAGGGCAGTCACAGTTTCCGAAGTGTTCGGGGCTTTCCCCGCTCTGACAACCCCTACCGGAACTGTGTGCGATTCACTCCGTTGGGTGACTTTAGGTTGCGGTTGGCCCTGCTTAGGTGCCTGCTGCGAACGTCGTAGGGGCAGGAAGACAACCGCCTGCTTCGAGGAGCTTGCGATGGGCGCGATCTGGGGGCAGAACCGCCGCGAAAATCCGCAGAGGGCCTTGGCTTTTCTCGAGGACCTGCTGATCGAATGCGACGCCGGCACAGGAGACACGGTGCTGGTCGGTGGGGGACCGGCCAGCGGGAAGACACACTTGCAGCACCAGGTGGTGGTGCGGGCGAAGGAACTGGGCATCGTCACGCTCACCGCGGCCGGCGCGGCCGACGAACGGGACGTGGACGGCGGCGTGCTCGACCAGCTGCTGGCGAGCCCGCTGCTGCCGCCGTCGCTGACCGGGCACCCGGCCGGCGGGGACGGCGGGGACACCGACGACCGGATCGCCGCGCTGTGCAACGCGATCCACCGGCTGGCCCGCGAACGCGCGGTCCTGGTGGCCGTCGACGACCTCCACCACGTGGACGAGACCTCGGCGCGGCTCTTGCTGCGCCTGCAGCGCCGGGCACCGTCCGCCGCGCTGCTGCTGGTCCTGAACCACGCCGACGGGTCGTACGCGGATTCGCCGTTCACCTCGCTGCCGCACCGGCACGTCGAGCTGACGCCGCTGTCGGTCCAGGCCATCGCCGAGCTGGTGCAAGGCGACGGGCTGCCCGAGCGGATCCACGAGCTGAGCGCCGGGAACCCGCTGCTGGTCCGGGCTCTGGTCGACGCCCACCGCGGCAGCGCGGACACCGGCTCGGCGTACTCCGAAGCCGTGCAGCGGCTGCTGCACCGCTACGGCTCGCCGCTGCGCGAGGTGGCGACCGCGATCGCGGTGCTGGACAGCGACGTCACCACCGAGGCCGTGGCCATCGTCGCCGGGGTCGACCCCCTGGAGGCCGAGGCGTCCACCGGGCGGCTCGCCGACGCAGGCCTGGTCGCGGGCGTCCGGTTCCGGCCGTCGGCCGTCGCCGCGGTGGTGGGCGGGCTGCGCGGACCCGAGAAGGTCCGGCTGCACGCCCGGGCGGCCGAGGTGAAGCACGCCCGCGGGCTGAGCCCCGCCGAAGTCGCGCGGCACCTGGTCGCGGCGGGCGAGGCGGAGGCCGACTGGGCGCTGCCGGTGCTGGTCGCGGCGGCGGAGCAGGTCATGCTCGGCGACGACATCGACTTCGCCACCCGCTGCCTGAAGCTCGCCGCGTGTGTCTCGACGGCGCGGTGGGAACAGCAGACCATTTCCCAGCTGCTCGCCAAGATCACGTGGCGCGTCAACCCGGCCGCCGCCGCGCCGCACCTGAGATCGCTGCGCGAGGCGGGTTCGCTGGACTCGTCCGACCGGATCGGGCTCGCGCGGCAGTCGCTGTGGCTGGGCGACCGGGACACCTTCGAGCGTTCGTTCGCCGCGCTCGAGCACGACGTCGAACCGCTCGACCCGCGCACCTCGGCGGAGCTCATCCTCGCCGGCTACTGGCACTACGGCGTCTCGACGACGACGGCCGACCCGGGCGATCCCTGGCTGCACACGGCGAACTCGCTGGCCTCGGTGTGGCGCACCGGGGGCACCGACGTGACTTCGGCGTGCGCGGAACGGATCCTGCAGAACTGCCGGCTTTCGGACACTTCGCTGGAAGCGCTGGCCACGGCGATCTTGGCGCTGGCCCACGACGACAAGGCCGACCGCGCCGAAGGCTGGTGCACGTCGCTCGGCGAGGAAGCCGAATACCGCGGCGCGATCACGTGGAAGGCGATGCTCGACGCGATCGGCGCGAGCCTGCGGCTGCGCCGGGGCGACGTCCCCGGTGCCGTGGAGCTCGGGACCCGGGCACTGGGCACGCTGGACGCGCCGAACTGGGGCGTCGCGATCAGCTACCCGCTGGCCACGCTGCTGATCGCGCACACCGCGGCCGGGGCGTTCAAGGACGCGGCGGCGGTGCTGCGGCACCCGCTGCCGGACGCGGCGTGGGGGACCCTGGGCGGCGTCCGGTACCTGCGGGCCCGCGGGCACTTCCACCTGGCGACCAACCGCGGCCTCGCGGCCGTGAGCGACCTGCAGCAGTGCCGGCGGATCCTGCACGAGCAGGACCTGGAGCTCGCGGCGGTCCTGCCGTGGCAGGCCGACCTCGCGGAGGCGAACCTCGGCCTGGGCAACACGGCCATCGCGGTCGAGCTGGCCAAGCAGTCGCTGGCCGGCCCGGCCGACGCGTACTCGCGCGGGTCCGCCCTGCGGGTGCTGGCCCTGGCCGGCGACGCGGCGGCGCGCCCGGGGCTGCTGAACCGGGCGGCGGAGGCGTTCAAGGCGTCCGGCGACCGGCTGGAGCTGGCGAAGACGATGCGCACGATCAACCACCTGAGCCAGCGCGCGGAACGCGCCGGCAGCCTGGTGAAGACGGTGCACGTGCCGCGCCAGGGCCGGTCCCGCCCGGCGATCCCCCGCCCGGTGGCGCGCCCGGAGCCGGCGTCGCCGTCGGCGTCCGTGCTGAGCGAGGCGGAGCTCCGGGTGGCCGAGCTGGCGGTGGAGGGCCGGACGAACCGGCAGATCGCGGAGACGCTGTACATCACGGTGAGCACGGTGGAGCAGCACCTGACCCGCGTGTACCGCAAGCTGGGCGTCGCCGGCCGGGCGGCGTTGGCCGGCGAGTTCGCCGAGGCCGAGGGCGGGCAGTGAACGTGCTGTTCACCGCGGCCGAGCTGCGGGTCGCCGAGCTGGCCGCCGACGCGACGGAGATCGAGGCCATCGCGGAGGCACTGGGGGTGCGGCCGGAGGAAGCAGCCGGGCTCCTGGAGACGGTGTACCGCAAGCTCGGCCCGGCAAAGCGGTAAAGCCGTGAAGGCCACCATGGGATCCATGGTGGCCTTCACGGCTTTTGCGGAGACGCGGCTCAGGAACCGCGCTGGTCCGCCACGACCGCCGCGATGATGTCGTCCAGCGTGCGGGTCGGCGCGAAACCGATCTGCCCCAACGCCTTCGTGCAGTCCGGGATCCGGCGCTGCATGTCTTCGTACCCGTCGCCGTACGCCTCCTCGTACGGCACCTTCGCGATCGTGCTGGCCGACCCCGTCGCCGAGATCACGCGCTCGGCGAGCTGGGCGATGGTCGTCTGCTCGGTGCTGCCGAGGTTGAACACCTTGCTGTACGCGGTTTCGTCGGCCAGCAACGCCACCAGCGCCGGCACGACGTCGTGGACGTGGCAGAAACAGCGCGTCTGCTGGCCGTCGCCGAAGACCGTGATCGGTTCGCCCGCCAGCGCCTGCTTCACGAAGCGCGGGATGACCATGCCGTAGCGGCCCGTCTGGCGGGGGCCGACCGTGTTGAACGGCCGGACGATCACCGTGCGCAGGCCGTGCTCGACCGCGTACAGGTACGCGAACGTCTCGTCCAGCGCTTTGGCCTCCGCGTACGACCAGCGGTTCTTCAGCGGCGAGCCGATGATCCGGTCGGCGTCCTCGGTGAGGCCGTCGGCGGTGTTCTTGCCGTAGATCTCGCTCGTGGACGCCACCAGGATCGGCACGTCGTGCTGCAGCGCCGCGTCCAGCATGGTCTCGGTGCCGTGGAGGTTGGTGCGCAGGCTCTCCATCGTCTTGTCGAGGATGGTGAAGACGCCGACCGCGGCCGCGAGGTGGAAGATCGCGTCGATGCCGGCCATGCACGCCTCGACCGCCGAGGGATCGGTGACTGAGCCGCGCACGAAGCGGAAGCCCGGCTTGTCCCGGACCCCGGCGAGGTTGTCGAGCGTGCCGGTGCTGAGGTTGTCGAGCGCGACGACCTCGTGGCCGCGCTCCAGGAGGTGCTCGGTCAGGTGGGAGCCGATGAAGCCGGCGCCGCCGGTGATGAGGTAACGCACGTCGGGTGTCCTCTCAGTGTCGTCTGGGGCTCCGCCCCAGGCCGAGGGCTCCGCCACCCGGAGCCCCCGAAAGAATTAGTTCGCGAACAGCGAAGGGTCGAAGCGATAGGTGGCGTCGATGACGACCGGGCACTCGCCGAGCCAGTCGTAGCCGTGTCCGGGCTGGACGGTGTGGATCAGCGCGACGTCCCAGTCGTCGGCGTCCGGCGCGACGACGTTGTCCAGCTGGCCGCCCGTGACGCGGATGGTCGGCACCAGCGGGTCGTGGTAGCCGACCTTCGCGCCCTTGGCCGCCAGCAGGTCGATGATGTCCAACGCGGACGACGACCGGACGTCCTGGACGCCGGGCTTGTACGTCACGCCGACCACCAGCACGCGAGCGCCCGCGAGACCCTTCCCGTTGCGGGACAGGGTGGTGACGACGCGGTCGACGATCTGCTTGGGGCGTTCGGCGATGGCGTGCATGGCCTGCGTGACGAGCGGCGCGTTGTGCTGCGTCGCGCGCAGCTGCCAGAGCAGGTAGTGCGGGTCGCACGGGATGCAGTGGCCGCCGACACCGGGGCCGGGGTGGAAGGCCATGAAGCCGTAAGGCTTGCTCGCGGCGGCGTCGATGACCTCGATCGGGTCGATCGAGAAGCCGTCGCTGATCTCCGCGAACTCGTTGGCCAGCGCGATGTTCACCGCGCGGAACGTGTTCTCGTACAGCTTCGTCAGTTCGGCGACCTCCGCCGAGCTGACGCAGTGCACCGCCGGGGTCAGCAGGTTGATGACGCGTTGCGCCATCGCGGTGCACATCGGCGTCACGCCGCCCAGGACACGCGGGGTCTCCTGCTGCGTGTGCGTGACGTTGCCGGGGTCGATGCGCTCGGGGCTGGACGCGACGAAGATGTCGCGGCCGATCTTGAAGCCCTTGGCGACCAGCGGCTTGACCAGCAGCCGCCCGGCGGTGCCGACGTAGCTGGTGGAGGTGAGGATCAGCGTCTGGCCGGCCCGGGCGTGCGCGATCAGCGCCGTGCAGGCGCTCTCCAGCGGGCGGAGGTCGGGCATCAGGTACTCGTCCAGCCCGGTCGGCACGCACACCAGCACCGCGTCGGCCTCCGCCATCCGCGCGAGGTCGGCGGTGAGCTGGAAGTCCTCTTGGTGTACGGCTTTTTCCAGCCGGCGGTGGTCGGCCTCGATCAAGTCGACCTCGCCGGTGCGGATCGCGTCGAGGCGGTTCTGCGAGAGGTCGATGCCGATGATGCCGACACCGCTCTCGTGCAGGCCGAGCGCGGTCGGCAGGCCGACGTAGCCCATCCCGATCACCGCGACGGAGGTCAGTTCGTTCAGTTCGGCCAGGATTTCGTGTTCAGCGACAGTACTCGTCATTGCGGTTCACCCGTTTCTTGCACGGTGGGAGGGTCAGTGCACGACCCGGACGATTTCGAAAGCTTCGGCGAATTCGGTGGAGATCTGCGAGCCGCGGTACTCGGCGAGGGCGCGGACGCCCCGCTCGCTGCGCGGGTGGGGCCAGGGCTCGAGTTCCTTGCCGTACGCGCGCAGCGCTTCGATCTTGCGGTCGACGTGCGTCTCCTCGAGGCGCTGCCAGCAGTTGGGGCGGAAGGTGACCGGCAGCCCGGACGCCTCGCCGACGTCGGTGGCGGAGCGGATCTCGAAGGTCCGCACCTCCTGCACGCTGCCCTTGCCGGGCCGGCCCGCGACCCGGGCGGCGCGGCTGACCAGCGCGTGGTCGGTGCTCAGGTCGCACATGCTCGTGGTGAGGATCGTGTCGGGCTCGAAGTCCCGGACCTCCTGCTCCACCACGCGGTTGAGTTCGAGGTGGCTGACGGTGTCGAGGCGGTTGTCGCCGAACTCGTGGATGCGCACGCGTTCGATGCCCAGCGTCTTCGCGGCCAGCTCGATCGCGGCGGTGCGGTTGACGACCCCGGCGCCGTTGGCCGACCGCGAGCCGTCGTCGTTGGTGAGGATGCAGAGCGAGATCGTCACGCCCTCGTCGGCGAGGCGGGCGATGGTGCCGCCCGCGCCGAGTGTTTCGTCGTCGCCGTGCGCTCCCACGACCAGCAGCTTGCCAATTTTCCTGTGCATACCGGATCCCCAGTCTTCGTGCTGATGGAAGTGCCGTCGCACGGCATCACGAGCAGAATGTCTCCGGGAAATCTGACATCCGCCGACCTGGACCGACAACCCCTAAAGACCGTCTAAAGCGGACCTTGGCGGGGGAGCGGACCGGCGGCCTAGGGGCGCGATTCCCGCGTTGTCCGGGGCCATTAGGGGTGGGTGCGCCCGCGGCGCGCTCGTATCGTCAGTCGCATTGCTGTGGGGGCGCGCGATTCCCCGTTCCAGCGCAGGCGACGTGGAAGGAAAGAGGACTCGTGGGCAACTCCGAAGACAAGCTGGTCGGTGCGCTCCGTGCCTCCCTCAAGGAGAGCGAACGGCTGCGCGACAAGAACCGGCGGCTGACCGAAGCCGCGCGGGAACCGATCGCGATCATCGGCATGGCCTGCCGGTTCCCGGGCGGCGCCACGACCCCGGAAGAGCTCTGGCGGATCCTCGACGGCGGCGTCGACGCGATCGGCGAGTTCCCCGCGAACCGCGGCTGGGACCTGGACCGGCTCTACGACCCGTCCGGCGAGCGCGAGGGCTCGAGCTACGTGCGTGAGGGTGGTTTCCTCCACGACGCCCTGGACTTCGACGCGGACCTCTTCGGCATCAGCCCGCGCGAGGCCTTGCTCATGGACCCGCAGCAGCGGCTCCTGCTCGAAACCTCCTGGGAGGCCTTCGAACGCGCGGGCATCGCGCCGCATTCGGTGAAGGGCAGCCCCACCGGCGTCTTCGCCGGCACGATGTACCACAACTACCAGGGCAGCTACGGGTCCTCCGGCGTCATCTCCGGCCGGCTCGCCTACACCTTCGGCTTGGAAGGGCCCGCGGTCACCATCGACACGGCGTGCTCGTCGTCGCTCGTCGCGCTGCACATGGCCGTTCAGGCGCTGCGCTCCGGTGAATGCTCGCTCGCGCTCGCGGGCGGCGTCTCGGTGATGTCGACGCCGCGCACCTTCGTCGAGTTCAGCCTCGACGGCACGCTCGCCCGCAGTGCCCGCTGCCGCGCCTTCGCCGACTCCGCCGACGGCACCGGCTGGTCCGAGGGCTGCGGGATGCTCTTGGTGGAAAAGCTTTCCGACGCCCGTCGCAACGGTCACCCGGTGCTCGCGATCGTGCGCGGCACCGCCATCAACCAGGACGGCGCGTCCAACGGCATGACCGCGCCCAACGGTCCCGCGCAGCAGCGCGTGATCCGCCAGGCGCTCGCCAACGCCCGCGTCAGCCCCGACGAGGTCGACGTCGTCGAGGCGCACGGCACCGCGACCAAGCTCGGCGACCCGATCGAGGCGGGCGCGCTGCTCGCCACCTACGGCCAAGGGCGTCCCGAGAACTCGCCGCTGTGGCTGGGTTCGGTGAAGTCCAACGTCGGCCACACGCAGGCCGCGTCCGGTGTCGCCGGCGTGCTGAAGATCGTGCTGGCGCTCAACAACGGCGTGCTGCCGCAGACGTTGCACGTCGACCAGCCGACCCGGCAGGTCGACTGGAGCGCCGGGCAGGTCGAGCTGCTCACCGAACGTCGCCCCTGGGAGCGCAACGGCCACCCGCGCCGCGGCGCCGTCTCGTGCTTCGGCCTGAGCGGCACCAACGCCCACGTCGTCCTCGAGGAAGCCCCTGACCCGGAGGAAGCCGAGGAGACACCGCGCGACGACGCCGCGATCCCGTTCGTGCTCTCCGGCCGGACGCCGCAGGCATTGCGGGCGCAGGCCGAGCGGCTGCTCACGGCCCTCGACGGCAACCCCGCCGCACTGCTCGACGTCGCCCGCACGCTGGCCGCGGGGCGCACGCACCTCGACCACCGCGCCGCCGTCGTGGCGAGCGATCGGGACGAACTGCTCGCCGCGCTGCGCGGATTCGCCGACGGCGAGCCCGGCGCGCTGACCGGCGTCGCCCGCGGCGAGACGAACACCGCGTTCCTGTTCTCCGGACAGGGTTCCCAGCGTCCCGGCATGGGCCGCGAGCTGGCGGAGTTCCCGGCGTTCGCCCAGGCGTACGCCGAGACCTGCGCCGAGCTGGACAAGCACCTCGGCCGCCCGATCCGCGAAGTGATCGACACCGACGCGGAAGCCCTGTCCCAGACCGGGAACACCCAAGCCGCCCTGTTCGCCTTCGAGGTCGCGCTGTTCCGGCTCGTCGAGTCGTGGGGCCTGGTCCCGGACGCCGTCTGCGGCCACTCCATCGGCGAACTCGCCGCGGCGCACTGCGCCGGCGTGCTGTCCCTCGCCGACGCCGCGAAGCTGGTCGCCGCCCGCGGACGGCTCATGCAGGCGCTGCCCGCCGGTGGTGCGATGGTCGCCGTCGAAGGAACTCCTGACGAGGTGGCCACCTACGATCCACAAGGGACGGTCGACGTCGCCGCCGTCAACGGCCCGCGCTCGGTGGTCATCTCCGGCGCCGAAGACGCGGTCATCGCGGTCGGTGACAAGTTCGTCGACGCGGGCCGCCGGACCACCCGGCTGAAAGTCTCGCACGCGTTCCACTCGCGGCTCATGGAGCCGATGCTCGTCGAGTTCCGCGCCGTGGCGAAGAGCCTGACCTACGCGCAGCCCGAGCTGACCGTCGTCTCGAGCGTCACCGGCGGCGAGGTCTCCGCCGAGCTGACCGACCCCGAGTACTGGGTGCGCAACGTCCGGCAGCCGGTCCGGTTCGCCGACGCCGTGCGCGCGCTGGCGGCCGAAGGCGTCAACCGGTTCCTGGAGCTGGGCCCGGACGCGCCGCTGACCGCGGCCGTCCCGCAGTCCGCCGACACCGCGGTCGCCGTCGCGAGCCAACGCCGGGACGTCCCCGAGGACGTCGCGCTCGCCACCGCGCTCGCGACCCTGCACGTCCGTGGTGTCGTTTGCGACTGGGCCGCGCACTTCGCCTCCCGCGGCGCGGGCCGCGCGGACCTGCCGACCTACGCCTTCCAGAACCAGCGGTACTGGCTGGAGGTGTCGTCCGAGTCCGGTGACGTCTCCTCGATCGGGCTCGACCCGGTCGACCACCCCCTGCTCGGCGCGGCCACCCTGCTGGCCGACGCCGACGGAGTGGTGCTGTCCGGCCGGATCTCCGCCGCCACCCACCCGTGGCTCGACGACCACGTCGTCGGCGGCGCGATCCTGTTGCCCGGCACGGCTTTCGTCGAGCTGGCCGTCCGCGCCGGCGACGAGGTCGGCTGCGGCCGCGTCCGCGACCTGACGCTGCACGCCCCGCTGGTGCTGCCCGCGAAGGGCGCCGCGCGGATCCAGGTGCGGATCGGCAAGCCCGCCGCCGACGGGTCCCGCCCGATCAGCGTCCACTCGCGACCGGACGACCTGGCCGCGTCCGCCGGCTGGATCCGGCACGCCGACGGCACCCTCGCGCCCGCCACGGCCGGCACCACGTTCGACCTCAGCGCGTGGCCGCCCGCCGGCGCCGAAGTCGTCGACCTCGACGGCATGTACGACCTGCTGGCCGAAGGCGGCATGGCCTACGGCCCGGTCTTCCAGGGCCTGCGCGCGGCCTGGCGCTCCGGCGACGACATCTTCGCCGAAGTCGCCCTGCCCGAGCAGGAGCGCCTCGGCGCCGAAGCGTTCGGCCTGCACCCCGCGGTCTTCGACGCCTCACTGCACGCCGTCGGCCTGAGCGGCGCCGCGGGCGAGGGCACCACGCTGCCGTACTCGTGGTCCGACGTCGAGCTGCTGGCCGCGGGCGCGGCCGCGCTGCGGGTGCACGTCCGCCCGACCGGCGAGCAGACGGTCGAGCTGCGCCTGGCCGACTCGGCCGGGACGCCGGTCGCCCGCGTCGGGCAGCTGCGGCTGCGCCGGATCAGCGAGGAACAGCTCGCCGCGGCCCGCGCGAAACCCGGCGGCAGCGACTCCCTCTACCGCGTCGACTGGGTCCCCACGACCCTGCCGGAGGTCTCCGAAGCACCGGACTTCACGGTGTACGAGGTCAAGCCGGGCACGACGGTGGCCGCGGTGAAGAAGGCCATCCACAGTGCACTGTCCACGGTTCAGGAAGCCGACGGCCGCCTGCTCGTGGTGACCCACGGCGACCTGGCCGGCGCCGCCGTCGCCGGGCTCGTCCGCTCGGCCCAGGTCGAGAACCCGGGCCGGATCGTGCTCGTCGAAGGGGCCGCGACGCCGGAGCAGCTCGCCGCGATCGCCGTCGCCGACGAGACGACCGTGCGCGTCACGGACACCGAAGCCGCGGTCCCGCGCCTGGCCCGCGCCACCCCCGAGGCCGGGGAGACACCGGACTGGGGGACCGTGCTCATCACCGGGGGTACCGGCGCGCTGGGCAAGCTCGTCGCGAAGCACCTCGCGCGGCAGCACGGCGTCAAGAACCTCGTGCTGGTGAGCCGCCGGGGACCGGAGGCCGCCGGCGCGCCGGAACTCGTGGCCGAGCTGGCCGAGCTGGGTGCCGAGGCGACCGTCGTGGCCGCCGACCTCGCGAACCGCGCGAAGGTCCGGGCCCTGCTGAAGAGGTACCCGGTGAACTCGGTCGTGCACGCGGCCGGTGTGCTCGACGACGGCGTCCTCGCTTCCATGACGCCCGAGCGCATCGACGGCGTCTTCGACCCGAAGGCCCTCGCCGCCTGGCACCTGCACGAGCTGGCCGGCGACCTCACGGCGTTCGTCACGTTCTCCTCGGCCGCCGGTGTGCTGGGCGCGCCGGGCCAGGCCAACTACGCCGCCGCCAACGCCTTCCTCGACGCGCTCAGCGCGGTGCGCCGCGCCGAGGGCAAGCCGGCGCACTCGCTGGCGTGGGGTATGTGGGAGTCGTCGGCCGGCATGGCCGGCGAAACGAACGGCAAGCGCGGCCTCGGCGCCTTCGGCGTCGACGAAGGCCTGGCACTGTTCGACGCCGCGGTCGGCGCGGCGGGCGACCTGTACGTCCCGATCAAGCTCGACCTGCCCGCCCTGCGCGACGCGGGCGGCGGGATTCCCGACCTGCTGCGCGGCCTGGTCCCGGCGTCCCGGCGGACGGTGTCCGACCGCGAGGCCGGCGCGGATTCGTTGCTGGGCAAGCTGATCCGGCTGCCCTCGGAGAAGCGCCTCGGCCACCTGCTCGACCTGGTGGTGCGGCACGCGGCCGCGGTGCTCGGCCACGGCTCGGCCGACCTGGTCGACGCCGACCGCGCGTTCAAGGACCTCGGGTTCGACTCGCTGACCGCGGTCGAGCTGCGCAACGCGCTCAACGAGGCCACCGGCCTGACCCTGACCGCGACGCTCGTCTTCGACCACCCGACCGCCGGCGACCTCGCGGCACACCTGCACGAGTCGCTGCTGGGCGAGCTCGGTGACGCGGGAGAACCCGAGGAAATCACCGCGGCCGCGGGCACCGACGAGCCGATCGCGATCGTCGGCATGGCCTGCCGGTTCCCCGGCGGTGCCGACAGCCCGGAGGCGCTGTGGCGGCTGGTCGCCGCGGGCGGCGACGGCATCACCGACTTCCCCGAAGACCGCGCCTGGGACATGGACCACTGGCTGCCCCAGGTCGCGCCGGACGGCGGCACCCCGCGGGGCGGGTTCGTCCACGACGCCACCGACTTCGACGCCGCGTTCTTCGGCATCAGCCCCAACGAGGCCGTGATGATGGACCCGCAGCAGCGGCTGCTGCTCGAATCCTCCTGGGTCGCGCTCGAGAACGCCGGCGTGGATCCGCTGTCGCTGAAGGGCAGCGTCACCGGCGTGTTCGCCGGCGTGATGCAGTCCGACTACGACCCGGGTGACGCGCTGGCCCACGGCGGCGGGCTCTACCGCGGGTCGGGTGCGCTGAGCAGCGTGGTCTCCGGCCGCGTCGCCTACGCGTTCGGCTTCGAGGGACCGGCCGTCTCGGTGGACACCGCGTGCTCGTCGTCGCTGGTCGCCTTGCACCAGGCCGCGCAGGCGCTGCGCGGCGGGGACTGCTCGCTGGCCTTGGTCGCCGGCGTGTCCGCGCTCGTCTCGCCCGCGCCGTTCGCGCAGTTCGTGGACGGTGCGGTGGCCCGCGACGGCCGCTGCAAGCCGTACTCCGCCGCGGCCGACGGCTTCGGCTGGGGCGAAGGCGTCGGCGTCCTGGTGGTGGAGCGGCTGTCCGACGCGCGCCGCAACGGTCACGAGGTGCTCGCGGTCGTCCGGTCCAGCGCGGTCAACGCCGACGGCGCGTCCAACGGCCTCACCGCGCCGAGCGGGGCGGCCCAGGAACGGCTGATCCGCCGCGCGCTGGCGACCGCCGGGCTCGAACCGTCCGACGTCGACGCCGTCGAGGGCCACGGCGCCAGCACCCCGCTGGGCGACCGGATCGAGACCGGCGCGCTGCTGGCCACCTACGGCAAGCAGCGGCCGGCCGGCCGCCCGCTGTGGCTCGGCTCGGTGAAGTCCAACATCGGCCACACCCAGGCCGCGGCCGGCGTCGCCGGCGTGATCAAGATGGTGCAGGCGATGCGCCACGGTCTGCTGCCCGCCACGCTGCACGCCACCGAGCCGACGGCCGAGGTCGACTGGTCGGCCGGGACCGTCCGGCTGCTCGACGAGGCGCAGCCGTGGCCCGAGGTCTCCCGCCCGCGCCGCGCGGCCGTGTCGGCCTTCGGCTACAGCGGCACCAACGCGCACGTGATCCTCGAGCAGGCTCCGGCCGTCGAGGTCGTCGCGAGCGAACCGGCCGAGGACGCCGGCGGCGTGCTGCCGCCCCTGGTCCTTTCGGCCCGGACCGCCGCGGCCCTGCCCGACCAGGCACGCGCGTTGCTCGCGCGGCTCGACTCCGGGGTGGACCTGCTGGACGTCGCCCACTCGCTGGCGAACCGCCGTCCGCTGTTCCCGCACCGCGCCGCGATCGTCGGCGCCGACCTCGCCGGGGTGCGCGCCGCTTTGTCCACATTGGACGTGGTGGGCCGGGCGCGGTCCGGTGGCACCACCGCTTTCCTGCTCCCCGGCGACGGTACGCAGCACGCCGGGATGGGCTCCGAGCTGTACGCGGCCTTTCCCGCGTTCGCTCGCGAATTCGACCGGGTGGCGGACGGGTTCGGCACCCACCTCGGCCGGTCGTTGCGCGAGGTGATGTTCGCCGACGCGGGCTCGGCGGCCGCCCAGCTGCTCGACCGCCCGGAGTTCGGCCAGGCCGCGGTGTTCACGCTCGGCGTCGCGCTGGCCCGGCTGTTCGAGGGGTGGGGCCAGCGGCCCGGCGTGCTGGCCGGCGAGTCCGTCGGCGAGATCGCCGCCGCGCACCTGGCCGGCGTGCTGTCACTGGCGGACGCCGTGAAGCTGGCCGCCCACCGTGGCCTGCTGCTGGCGGAGGGGCCTCTCGACGAGGACTCCTGCGAAGAGCTGGCGGAGATCGCGGGGGAGCTGACCTACGACGAACCCCGGGTTCCCTTCGCGTCCACCGGTGATTTCCGCGACCCGGGCCATTGGGCCGGCCGCGGCACGGTCCCGGCGATCGAGGCGGCGCGCACGCTGGACCTGGGCGCGATCCGGCCGCCGGCCGGCGACGTCGTGCCGGTGCGGCCCGACGTGCGCTCCGTGCTGCTGGCCGCCGGACGGCTGTTCGTGGACGGTGCCGGGCTCGACGTGACGCGCATGTTCGCCGGGCGCGCCGCGAAGGCCGTGCCGCTGCCCGGCTACGCCTTCCACCGCACGCGCTACTGGCCCGCCGTCGACATGGAGGCCCGTCACGCGATCGGGGACCACGAGCTGCCCGCGCCGCGACCCGAGACCGGCGGGAAGGCCGACGTCGAGCTGACCGAAGAGGGGCTGCGGCGATTCGTTCTCGCCGAGGCCGCCGGACTGCTCGGGTACGCCGGCGCGGACGCGATCGATCCGGACGCGCACTTCCTGGAGTTCGGCTTCGACTCGCTGACGGCGCTGAAGCTGCGGAACCGGATCACGGACGCGACCGGGGCGAGCCTGGGCGCTTCGGCGGTGTTCGACCTGGGGACCCCGGCCGCGCTGGCCGTGCACCTGCTGGACCTGCTGACCACCGCGGCTCCGGCGGCGACGGCCGGCGACCCGGTGAAGGCGCTGTTCCTCGAAGCGGTCCGCGGTGGCCAGGTGGAGAACGGCATCGCCCTGCTGGGTGCCGCGGCGAACCTGCGGCCCAAGTTCGGTGGTGTCGCCGACCTCGGGGCGGTGCCCCGGCCGTTGGACCTCGCCGACGGCCCGGACGGCCCGCGGCTGGTGGCCGTCCCGTCGCCCGCGGCATTGGGCGGGGAGTACCAGTACGCGAAGCTCGCGGCCCGTTTGCGGGGCAGGCGTGCGGTTTCCGCGCTGCCGACGCCGGGCTTCCGCACCGGCGACCCGGTGCCCGCCGACTTCGACGCGCTGCTGGAGGTACTCGAGGAGAGCGTCCGGCTCGGAGCGGGTGACGCACCGTTCGCGCTGCTCGGCTACTCGTCCGGCGGGGTGCTGGCCTACGCACTGGCGGCGCGGCTCGAGAAGTCCGGCCTGGCCCCGGCGGCCGTGGTCCTGCTCGACACCTACGAGATGGACGGTGGCGGCGACGCCACCGCGGGCACGGTGGCGGACATGGCCACGGGCATGCTCGAACGCGAGGAACAGTACGGCCCGTTCGAGCGGGACAAGCTGACGGCGATGGCGCACTACCTGGACCTGCTGGAGTCGGCGGTCCTGGGCGAGGTGACGGCCCCGACGGTCCTGGTGCGGCCCGAACACCGCTTCACGACCGGCGGTTCCCCGGCGTCCGGCGACGAGTGGCGATCGACCTGGCACCGCGCGGACACGGAGCTCACGGTGCCGGGCGACCACTTCAGCCTGGTCGACGCGGACGCCGAGACGACCGCGAAGGCCGTGGACACCTGGCTCGGCACGCTCTCCTGACCGCCACAGTCGTGAGTGAGAAACAGGGTTAGAACCCTGTTTCTCACTCA
>NZ_JBFBAG010000085.1:0-28645 GCF_040682155.1 Amycolatopsis sp. NPDC051371 | reverse complement strand
GCAACCGCCACTGCCACCCGAGGCGTCACTTCGCCGTCAACTCCAAGATCCGCCGACCGGATTACCTACCTAACGTTGCTTGATGCGGCACTAGTGTCGGTGGCCGCTCACCGATCCGGCGCCAACGCATACCCCCCAGGTCGGTGAACGCAATCTCCAGCTCAGCGGGCGTCGCTACGAGCATTGCCATTACCGAGACCGGAATCTCACTAGTGTCTGCGTTCCAATTAGGGAACCACCGATGTGCAGGCAGCAGCACGTGCTTTGGCGAGTCCTTGACCACGAGCGGCAGCACCTCGTCGCCCTTGTGACTGGCGACGACTTGGACGTCGAGCACGGGCTCCGAACCGGCGTTCTCGACCTTGACACCCAGCACCCGATGCGGCGGCTTGCCCACATGAACCCATGCGGCACGGACGTAGTAAGCCTGTACGCGCAATCGCTCGGCTTCTCGGCGATTCTCTCGTCCCGCCTCATCTCGCGCGATCTGCAGCGCCACCAATGCCGCGTAGAACGCGCCGAGCCCGCCGACCCACTGGCCGAGCCCGGCCCAGTCGTCCGTGCCGAGCCACGCGCGTAGCCCGATAATGATCAATGCGCCCAGAGCTGCGCCAAGCGGGGGCCACCACCACCGGGGCCCAAAGAATACCGCTCGCACAAGTTGCCAGGCGGAAGTAGCACGCCTGAGTGCCTGCAGATTGGATGTCTTCGTCCGACCAGCCTTCACAGTCGCATCCTCTCCTTCGAGCTCGTCGGGAGCGGCTCTCCGGCCAGCAGCCTACGGTGGGCTCGCTATCGGCGAGCCCACCACGCCCAACCTGCTCGGTACGCGAAATGCAGCGGCTACCGGGCACGTCATCGACGTCGCTCGCTGGTGCCGGCTGTCAGCAGCGAAGTACAGCAACCGCACCGGACCGCAGCGACCGACATCGACCATCGATAGCCCTCTGACCTCGGCAAAGACCGCCAACGGCCGTCGTGCTGATAGTTCGCATCGAGAAGGTCAGGGGTTCGATTCCCCTCAGCTCCACGTTTTGAGGGCTCGTACCCGCAAAGGTACGGGCCTTTTTTCGTGCCGCGGTCGTGACAGTCGCCGTGTCAGTTCGGGGTCAGGTTCGTGTCAGGGCGGGCGATCACAGTCCTCCCATGACCACTTCAGCGATCACCGCCGCGGGGCTGCGGAAGTCCTACCAAGACAAAGTCGTGCTGGACGGCATCGATCTGGATGTTGCCGCCGGGACCGTTTTCTCGCTGCTCGGGCCGAACGGGGCCGGGAAGACCACCACCGTCAACATCCTGACCACCCTGGCGCAGGCCGACGGCGGCAGCGTGCGCGTCGCCGGGTACGACGTCGGCTCGGAAGCCAAGGCCGTTCGGAAGGCCATCGGCGTCACCGGGCAGTTCGCCGCCGTCGACGAGTTGCTCACCGGGCAGGAAAACCTGCAGCTCATGGTGGACCTCAGCCCGGTCAAGAACGGCAAGCGCGTGGTCGCCGACCTGCTCGAGCGGTTCGAACTCACCGAGGCGGCGAAGAAGCCCACCTCGACCTACTCCGGCGGCATGCGCCGGAAGCTCGACCTCGCCATGACGCTCGTCGGTGACCCGCGGATCATCTTCCTCGACGAGCCGACCACCGGCCTCGACCCGCGCAGCCGGCGCACCATGTGGTCCATCGTCAAGGACCTCGTGGCCGACGGCGTCACCATCTTCCTCACCACCCAGTACCTCGACGAAGCCGACCAGCTCGCCGACCGGATCGCGGTGCTCGACCGCGGGCGTCTGGTCGCCGAAGGCACGGCCGACGAGCTCAAGCGCCAGATCCCCGGGACGCACGTCCGGCTCCGGTTCACGAACGTCGCCGAACTCGACGCGGCCGCGCGGGTCATCGCCGGTTCGACCCGGGACGACGAGTCGCTCACCCTGCGGGTTCCCGGCGACGGCGGCACGAAGTCGCTGCGCAACCTGCTCGACCGGCTCGACGAGTACGCCATCAACGCCGAAGAGTTTTCCGTCCACACACCCGATCTCGACGACGTCTTCCTCGCCCTGACGGGCCACACCGTGTCCAACTCGGAGGTCGCAGCGAAATGAGCACCCACTCGACGGTCATGTTGCGCCGCAACTTCAAGCACATCGCCCGGAACCCGACCTCGGTGTTCAACGCCGTACTGATGCCGATCGTGATCATGCTGATGTTCGTTTACATGCTGGGAGACGCCTTCGACGTCGGCGTGAACTACGTCGACTACGCGACGCCCGGCCTGATGCTGCTCGCCATCTGCTACGGCCTCGGCGCCACCGCGACGTCGGTGAACTCCGACATGACCAAGGGCATCATCAACCGGTTCAAGGTCATGGACGTCTCGCGCGGGGCGGTGCTGACCGGGCACGTCGTCGCCAGCGTCCTGACGAACGTCGTCGCCATCGCGGCCCTCGTCGGCGTCGCGTTCGCGCTGGGGTTCCGTCCCCACGCGAGTTTCCTCGACTGGCTCGGCGTGCTCGGCATGGTCCTCCTGCTCGCCTTCGCGGCCGGCTGGCTCACCGTCGCTTTGGGACTGTTCGCCAAGTCCCCGGAGACGGCCGGCCTGGCCTCCGTGCCGCTGGTCATGCTGCCGTTCTTCAGCAGTGCGATCGCCCCGGCGGACAAGATGGGCCCGGGTCTGCGGCAGTTCGCGGAGTACCAGCCCTTCACGCCGATCATCGAAACCGTGCGCGGGCTGCTCAACGGCACGCCGTCGACCGGTTACGCCCTCGCCGCGATCGCCTGGTGCGTCGGTATCGCGCTCGTCGGGTACTTCTGGGCCCGGTCGACGTTCAAGAAGCGAGCGTGACTTCGGCCAGTTCGCGCCAGCTCGCCCGCGCCCCCTCCTGAGTCGCCTCGGTGAACTTCGTGTCACCGAGGCGATTCCGCGTCGCCTGCTCGATCCGGGAGACGTCCGGCTGCGAACGGTCCACCACACCGCGCACGACGGTGCTCGCCGCGAGCAGGCGCGCCGCCTGTTCGTACTCCTCGCGGCGCAGGGCCAGATCCGCGATCCCGACGAGCACCTGCGCGATCATGGGGACGGCCCCCGTCTCCGACGCCGCCCGGAAGGCCGCGGCGCGGTGGTCGCGGGCTTCAGCGAGGTCCTCGGCGAGGTAGCCGAGCAGGTCCTGGGTCGTGACCTGGATGTTCGCCCGCTCGGCGGCCTTGCCCAGCGTCGCCGTCGCGACGTCGAGCTGCCGGCGTGCCTGGACGGCGTCGCCGCTCCAGCGGGCGAGCTCGGCCTTCGCCAAGGCCAGCTCGGTCAGCGCTTCCGGCCAGGCGACCCGTTCCGCGAGCCGCTGCGCCTCGGCCATCGCCGACGCACCGGCTTCCTCGTCGCCCGACAGCCAGTACAGCTGGGCCTGCCTCGACCGCATCCGCACGACGTCCTCGATGGCGCCGACTTCGGTGACGACGACGATCGCCTGTTCGTAGTGTTCGCACGCCCGGCCGAACTCGCCGCGCATGGCGATCCGGTCGGCCAGCTCGGTCAGGGCGAACGACGTCCCCCACCGTTCGCCGAGCGCGCGGAACTCGGTCAGCGCCGTCTCGAGGAAAGCGTCCGCTTCTTGCTCGTCGCCGCCGAGCTGGATCCGCATCTTGCCGAGCTGCAGCCGGGCGAGGCCGCGGACCCACGGGTCCTCGTCGGCGAGCAGCGGTTCCCACGCGGGCAGGAACGCGTCCGGTGCCCGCAGCATGCGTTCCAGCGCGGCGACGAGTGCCACCGCGGGGTGTGGTCGCTGGACGCGCCCGTTGAGCTCGTGGACCTGGTGGATCCACTCCGCCGCCTGGAACTGGTCGCTTTCGCGGCCGGACGTCAGGAACCCCGTGACGAAGGCGTACACCGTCGCGCGGATGTCGTCGGGCACCTCGCCGGGTACGGCGGTGGCCGCCATGAGCAGCTCGTTGCCTTCGGTCTTGTGCCCGGCGAGCCACCAGTACCAGCCGGCGGCCGCGGCGAGCCGCATCGCTCCGGGCGCCTCGCCGGCCGCGAGGGCCCCGCGCATCGCGGCGACGATGTTGTCGTGTTCGGCGTCGAGGATGGCGAGCCACTTCAGCTGGTCGGCCCGGCGCAGGTGCGGCTCCGAGGTCTCGGCGAGCTCCGTGAAGTACGTGAGGTGCGCCTGACGCGCCGAGTCGGTGTCCCCGGCTTCGGCGAGCCGCTGCTCGGCGTACTCCTTGATCGTGCCGAGCATCCGGTACCGCGGCGTCTGGTCGCCTTCGGTGACCACTAGCGACTTCTCGGCCAGCGCGGTCAGCAGCTCCTCGGCCGCGTCGGTCGCGCAGACCCGTTCGGCCGCCTCCAGGCTCGCGCCGCCGGCGAACACCGAGAGCCGGGTCAGGACGACGCGTTCGTCGTCGGAGAGCAGTTCCCAGCTCCAGTCGATCACCGCGCGCAGCGTCCGGTGCCGCGGCAGCGCGGTGCGGCTGCCGCCGGTCAGCAGGCGGAACCGGTCGTCGAGGCGGTTGGCGAGCTGCTCGAGGGACATCGTGCGCAGCCGGGCCGCGGCGAGCTCGATGGCCAGCGGCATCCCGTCCAGCGCGCGGCAGACGCGGGCGAGCGTCGACAGCGTGGCGGCGTCGGACGCGAGGTCTGTGCGCACCGCTTGAGCCCGGTCGCGCAGCAGCCGGACGGCCGGCGCGGACTCGATCTTGTCCGGGTCGGCGTCCTCCGCGGGCAGGACCAGCGGCGCGACCGGCCACAGCGCCTCGCCGGTGATGCCCAGGGGTTCCCGGCTCGTCGCGAGGATCCGCAGCCGGCGGCACTCGCCGAGCACGCGGTGGGCGAAGGTCGCCGCGGACTCGATCACGTGCTCGCAGTTGTCCAGGACCAGCACCAGGTCCCGGTCGCGGACCGCCGCGACGACCCGGTCCGTGGGCTCCGCGTCCGGTGCGTCGCCGAGCAGCGCGTCCCGCAGCTTGAGCGCCGAGAGCGTCGCCTGGGCGACGTCGCCGTCCGCGCCGATGGGTGCGAGCTCGACCAGCCAGGCGCCGTCCGGCAGGTCGCCCAGCATCGTGCGTGCGGTCTCGGTGGCCAGCCGGGTCTTCCCCGAGCCGCCCGGCCCGACCAGCGTCGTGAGCCGGTGCTCGGCGACGAGCTCGCGGACCGCGGTGACGTCCGCGTCCTTGCCGACGTAGCTGGTCAGCTCGGCCCGCAGGTTGGTCGTGCGGGTCTCCTCACGCCGGCCCAGCTCGCCCCGCAGCAGCGCGACGTGCAGCTCGGACAGCTCCGGTGACGGGTCGACGCCCAGCTCGTCGGCCAGCGTCTCCCGCAGGCGTTCGTAGACGAGCAGCGCTTCGGAGTCGCGGCCGCTCGCGACGAGGGCCCGCATCAGCGCGCCGACGAGCCGTTCCCGGACCGGGTTCGCGGCGACCAGGTCGGTGAGCTCGGTGACCAGCTTCACGCCGTGGCCGCGGCTGATCTCCGCGTCGAACCGGTCCTCCAGAGCGGCCAGGCGCAGGCCCTCGAGCCGGGTGACCGCCGCGTCGAACGCCGCGCTCTCCTGCAGGCCGACGTCCTGCATGGCCGCGCCGCGCCACAACGCGAGGGCTTCGCGCAGCCGCCCCGGATCGTCGTCGTCGCGGGCCTGGGTGACGAGCCGTTCGAACCGCACGGCGTCGACGGCGTCGGGGTCCACGGTCAGCCGGTAGCCGGCGGGCCGGCCCTCGACCTCGCCGTCCGGAAGCACCTTCCGCAGCCGGGAAACCAAGCGCTGCAACGCGTTCGCCGCGTCGGCGGGCGGGTTCTCGCCCCAGATCCAGTCGACGAGCGTTGCCTTCGGGACCACCCGGCCCGGGTCGAGCGCGAGCGCGATCAGCAGTCCGCGCAGCCGGGCGCCCGGCACGTCGGCCACGACGCCGTCGTCCGCGCGAACTTCGAATGACCCCAGTATCCCGATCTGCACCAGGCCGATGATGCCACGGGCGCCCGGGTGTCCGGGCCGTGTCAGCGCCGTGTCAGGTCCTTCGGCGAACGTTGCCGCAACGACCTCCACGAAAGGACCTCCGATGAGCCAGACGGTCGACATCCCGAACGGTCTTCCGATGGAGCGCGACGCGGGTCCCTTCGACCCGCCGCGCGAGATCACCCGGCTGCGCGAAGCCCGCCCGGTCAGCCCGATGGTGTTCCCCGACGGGCACGAGGGCTGGCTCGTCACCGGCTACGACGCGGTGCGCCAGATGATGGCCGACACGCGGTTCAGCTCGCGGCTGGACCTCGGCGTCGTCCACGTGCCGTACGAGACGCCCGGCATGCCCGTCGCCACCGAACCGTCCCCGCAGCTGCCGGGCATGTTCATCGCGATGGACCCGCCGGACCACGGCCGGCTGCGCAAACGGCTCACCGGCGCCTTCACCGTCAAACGGATGAAGCAGCTCGAAGAGCACATCGCCGAGATCGTCGAGCGGCAGCTGGACCACCTGGCGGCCCTGGCCCAGCCGGTCGATCTGGTGCAGGAGTTCGCGCTGCCGGTGCCATCGCTGGTGATCTGCGAGCTGCTCGGCGTCCCGTACGAGGACCGGGACAGCTTCCAGGCGAACTCGGCGCAGTTCATGGTCCGGGACCAGACGCTCGAAGAGAAGATGGGGGCGTACATCGCCCTGAACACGTACTTGGCCGAACTGGTCACGCGCAAGCGCTCTTCACCGGACGAGGACATCCTGTCCGACCTGGCCGGCCACGAGGACCTCACCATCGAGGAGCTGACCGGGGCCGCCTTCCTGATGCTCATCGCGGGGCACGAGACGACGGCGAACATGCTGTCCCTGGGCACTTTCGCGCTGCTGGAGCACCCTTCGGAGCTCGCGTCACTGGCTGCTGATCCGTCGTTGATGCCGGGCGCGGTGGAGGAGCTGCTGCGGTACCTGTCCGTCGCCGACATCTTCTTCCGCTATGCGACGGAGGACCTTTCGCTGGAGGGTGAAACGATTGCCAAGGGGTCGACGGTCGTCGTTTCGCTGCTGGCCGCCAACCGTGACCCGGAGCGGTTCGCGGATCCGGACGTCTTGGACATCCGGCGAAACGCGCGGGGTCTTCTGTCGTTTGGCCATGGCGTTCACCAGTGCCTGGGGCAGCAACTGGCGCGTATCGAGATGCGTGCCGGGTTCGAAGGGTTGCTGCGCCGGTTTCCGACTCTGCGGCTCGCCGTTCCGGCCGGCGAGGTGAGGCTGCGGACGGACATGAACATCTACGGGGTTCACGAACTGCCGGTCACCTGGTAGGCGTGCGGGCCCGCATCCACAGGACCACGTCCAGGCAGCGCAGCAGGGCGATGTCCTCGATCCCGCCCGCCTCCGCGCGCAGCTCTGCCACCGCGGAGGCCCGGGTCGGGTCCGTGTGGAACCAGCTCCACAGGCAGTTCCACGGGCTCGCGGGCGCCTTGAGGATCGCTCTGACCTGGCTGTCGTACACCGGGGTCAGGCGGGGGCGCTTGCGGGCCAGCAGCTTGGACGCCGTCACCGGGCGGTGCTTGCCGCCGCATTGGCGGAACAGCTCCCACAGCCGGTGGGCCGGGGCGCCCGGTTCGTAGGTGGACCACGGGGCCGAGTGCATGGCGACGTCCACCGGGATCTGCTCCAGCAGCTCCCTGATCTGGTGGGCGTACGTCATCGTCGTGTCGATTGCGACTTCCGCCAGGCTCGTGATGCTGAGGAAGTTCAGGGCCAGGACGTCCGCTTCGGTCACCGTGTTGGCGACCGAGGGGCCGTCGCCGCCGCCGGCGAAACGCTCGAACCAGCGGCCCGTGTAGCGGCGCTGGTCGAAGTAGCGCCGCAGCGCCGACAGCGACTCTTCACGGTGCTCGCCGCGGACGCATTCGTCCAGGACGTGGTGCTGGTGTGCGTAGTCGATCATCGAGCGCTCCCCTCGTCGCCGAATGAGGGTCGCGCTCGTGACCTTGGTCGTTACGACAGCGTTTTCAGCCAGTTTCCCACCACGCCGAAGTACAGCGGCGCGTTCGGGGCGTAGTTGATCGCGTGGCCGTAGCCGTTCAGGATGTACGTCTGCAGCTGGGAAGTGCCGAAGAACGGCGCTTCGGAGGCCCGCAACGCCTGAGGCGACGAACAGTCGCTGCCCAGGGTGCCGCAGAAGTTCGGGTCGTTGCCGACCACCAGCAGGACCGCGGCCGTGATCTGCCGGGACGCCGGGATGACCACGGTCGTCAGCGTCAGGCTGTCCACCGCCTCGGTCGCCGCGAAGACGTCCTTTGTGGACTCGTCGTAGGCGATCGCGGCGGCGTCGTACGGGCCCGGGGTGTGGAAGGCCGCGTAGCGGGTGCCCGGGTCCGTGGTCAGGTAGCCGACGTCGCGACCGGGCACGGCCGGGTCGAGCGGGGCCGGGATCATCTGGGCCAGCGTGGGAACCACCGAGACCAGGTTCATCCGGTGCGTCATCCCGGTGACGAGGACGCCGTCGACGTCGCGGTAGCGACCGGCCTCGATCATCGCCATCGCCGAGCCGATCGAGTGGCCGCCGATGACGACCTTCGCGAACCGCGGGCGGACCGCCTGGACCACTTGGTGCGCCGCTATCCCCTGGACGGAGGCGCTCAGCAACGCGCTCAACGGCTTCGAGCTCTGCCCGGTGCCGAGCCGGTCGAGGGCGAGCGTCGCGATCCCCGCCTGGTTCATCGCCAGGCGGAACGAGCGGGTCTCCGGCGTGTAGCCGATGTCCCAATAGGACGCGTTGTACGTGCCGCCGGGAACCAGGACCACCACGGTCGACGCGCCGGCGGGGGCGCACAGGCGGCCGTGCATCGTCTGCGGCAGGAGCGCCACCGTGACCGGGACGTACAGGTCCTCGCAGGTCGTGGCCGCCTGGGCCGGGGCGGGCACCAGCAACGTGGCCGCGAACAGCACGAGGACAGCGCAAAATCGGCGTAGCACGGGGAAAGACCTCCAACTAGCGACGGGGGACGACCGTCATCGGCAGGTTGTCCGGGTAGGCGGCGGAGGTGAACTTGACGCGCACCGGCCGCCCCGCGACCGGGACCAGCCGCCAGCGCGCGGCCACCGTGGCCACCGTGATGACGATTTCGTGTTGGGCGAAGCGGTTTCCGATGCACTGCCGCCCGCCGGCGCCGAACGGGATGAACGCGCCCTTGGGCAGCTGCGTCGCGCGCTCGGGGGCCCAGCGATCGGGATCGAACCGGTCCGGGTCGGGATACGACGCGGGATCGTGGTGCAGGGCGTGCGGGCTGACGATCACCTCGGCGCCCGCCGGGATCCGCGTGCCCCCGAGGTCGACCTCTTCGAGCGTCCGGCGCATCAGCATCCAGAGCGAGTAGCAGCGCAGCACCTCGTCGATCACCTGCCGGACGTAGGTCAGCCGGGGGATGTCGTCGACGGTGACAGGACGGCCGCCGAGCACCTCGTCGACCTCGGCGTGCACGCGCGCCTCGACGTCCGGGTGCCGGCCGAGCTCGTGGAACGTCCAGGACAGCGCGAGTGCGGTCGTCTCGATGCCGCCGGTCAGCAGGGTGAGGACCTCGTCGCGCGCCTGCTCGTCGGTCATGCCGGCCAGCAGGAGCGTCGAAAGCAGGTCACCGTGGTCGACGCTCTCGGTGCGCCAGTCGCGGATCACCTCGACGACGATTTCCCGCATCCGTTCGATCGCCTCGTCGAATCGCCGGTTGCCGGGTATCGGCAGGTTTTCGACGAACTTCGGAGACAACGCGCGAATCATTCCCTGCTGGATGATGAGGTAAATGGACCTGCGGGCTTCGTCGACCGCCGCTTTCCCGATTTCCGTGGAGAACAGGGCCTCGCCGACGATCGTCACCGCGAGCTCCTGCAGGTCTTCGTCGAGCGCCCGGACTTCGCCCGGCTGCCACGAGTCGCTCAGGTCCGCCGCCGCGCGCCGCATGGTCTCCGCGTACGCGGTCAGCCGGTCGCGGTGGAACGCCGGCTGCATCAGCCGGCGCTGCCGGAGGTGGAAGTCGCCGTTCGAAAGCACCAAGCCATTTCCGACGAACGGCTTGAACTTGTCGAACATGACGCCCTTGCGGAACTTCGACCCCGCTGTGACCAGCACTTCGTGCGCCAGTCGTGGACTGGTGACGAAGTAGGCGGGCATTGGGCCGAGGTGGAGTTTGACGATTTCCCCGTGTTGGTGCAGGGAATCGGTGAATGCGGAGCGTCGCCGGAGTAACGCCGGAGTGTGCCCGAGAAAAGGCCACCGGCCCGGGGCCACCGGTACGCTCATGCGGACTCCTCGTTTACGCCATTGTGTGGATTTCCCAAGGAGACGGCCTACGGTAGGCGCGTGCGGCCGAACGGGACAGTGCCCGATCGGGTGGTGTGCCCTCACGCGGATGGCGCAGTCACCGGGCCATCGGGAATCGCTAAGCTCTTTCCGGTCCGACACGGCTGAGAAGGTGTTTTCCGTGACACGATCATCGGAATGGGTTCCACCGGGCGTCGATATCTCGGTGCCCAGCATCGCCCGCACTTACGACTTCATGCTCGGCGGTGGCCACAACTTCGCCGTCGATCGCGCGGTGGGCGAGCAGATCGAGCACGCGATGCCCGGGCTGCGCGACGCCGCGCGCGTGAACCGCGCGTTCCTCGGGCGCGCGGTGCGGTTCATGACCGCGCACGGGATCCGGCAGTTCCTTGACATCGGCTCCGGAATCCCCACGGTGGCGAACGTGCACGAGGTCGCCCAGGAGCAGGATCCGGACTGCCGGGTGGTGTACGTCGACCGCGACCCGGTGGCGGTCGCGCACAGCGAACTGATGCTGGCCGGCAACGATCGTGCGGCGGTCGTGCAGGCCGACATGCGGGACCCGGAAAAGATTTTCGATGCGCCGCCGGTCCGCAGTTTGCTGGACTTCGAAAAACCGGTCGGGTTGCTGATGCTGTTGATGTTGCACTGGGTCCCGGACGAGTCGGATCCGCTCGACCTCGTCGCGCGCTACAGTTCGGCACTGGCGCCGGGGAGTTTTCTCGCGATCACCCACGTGACCGGCGACCACCAGGGCGAAAACCTCGAAGACGCGACCGATGTGATCAAAGAAAGCCGGAGTCCCGATCAAGTGACGCTGCGAACGCACGACCAGGTTTCCGCGCTCTTCGCCGGATTCGAAATCGTCGAACCGGGGCTGGTGGGGTGCGGCGAATGGCGGCCGTCCGGGCCGGCGGACATCGCCGGCGCCGCCGAGATGAACATGCTCGTTTACGCCGGAATCGGCCGCAAGAGCTGAGCGGACCGCGCGGATGCCGATGATCGAAAAACTGCCGGAACAGCCGTCGAGTCCCGGCCCGGAACGGGCGCGGACCGTGCTCGCCCGGAAATGGGCCTACCTGCTCAGCGGCGTGACCGTCGTTTCGCTGAGCCGGGAGCTGCTCGACGAAGAACTGCGCGGAATGCTCGACACGCTGGTCGAGTCGCTGCGCGCCACGTCCGCGGACACGACACCCGCCGAGCGGATCGGCGCGCGGCTGGTCGGGCTCGGTTACGTCGGCGAGCCGGGGCTGCGGTGCACCCTCGACGTCCTCGGGAAGGGCTTGGCGGGGCTGCCCGAACTGCGGCCCGCGGACCGCTTCACCGAGCGGATCGTGCTGATGCTGGGCGCGGTCTCCTGCGGCTTCCTGCTCGCGCACGAGCGCAGTGTCCTCGACCAGCAGGAGATCATGCACCTCTCGCTGCTCAAGGCGGTGCGTGACGCGCAGTGGAATCTCAAGCAGAGCGAAGCGCGCTTCGACGAAGTGGTGACGTCGTCCGCGAGCGGCGTCGCGCTGGTCGCGCTCGACGGCCGGATCGTGCGCGCGAACGCCGCGCTGGCCGAGATGCTCGGGCACCCGGCCGGCGAGCTGACCGGGACGCGGCTGGACGACCACGTGCACCCGGACACCGCCGAGGTCCTCCGCGAGGCGATGACGGCGCTGGCCGGCGGCGGGCGGGAACGGATCCGGCAGTCCCAGCGGCTGCTGCGCAAGGACGGCGACGTCGCCCGCATCTCGCTCACCGCGTCACTGCTGCGTGACGCCGAAGACCTGCCCGGCCACTTCGTCGTCGTGGTCGAGGACGGCACCGAGCTGATGCTGCTGCAGGGCGAGCTGAGCCGCCAGGCCCTGCACGACGTGCTGACCGGCCTGCCGAACCGCCAGTACTTCGGCACCCACCTCGAGGCGGCGCTGCGGCGCGCCGACCCGGAGTACGGCGTCACCCTCTTCCACGTCGACCTCGACGCGTTCGGCATGGTCTGCAACAGTCTCGGCCGCCGCGTCGGCGAGCAGCTGCTGGTGCACTTCGCCCAGCGGCTGAAGTCCGTCATGGCCCGGGAGCGGTCCATGATCGCGCGGTTCCACGCCGACGAGTTCGGCATCCTCCTGGAGAACTCGGCGACGACGCCGGACATCGACTCCATCGTGCGCGCGATCAACGACGAGCTCGCCGAGCCGTTCTTCGTCGGCGGCCACGGGCTCGCGCTGTCGGCCAGCGCGGGCGTGGTGCACCGGCCGGCCAAGGGCATCGACCCGGCGGAACTGCTGCGCTCGGCCGACCAGACGCTGCGGCGCGCCAAGGTCCGCCGCCGCGGTCAGTGGAAGATGTTCGACCGGGACGCCGACGCCCAGGACCGGCGGACGCAGGCGCTGGCCGTGGGGATGGCCGGCGCCTGGGAGAACGGCGAGATCGGCGTGCGCTACCGGCCGTTGGCGCGGCTCGCCGACGGCGGCGTCGCCGGGTTCGAGGCCCGTCTGCACTGGGACCGGCCGGATGAGCGGCCGCTGGCGCACGAACGGTGCGCGGAGCTCGCCGAGTCGACCGGGCTCGTGCTGCCGCTCGGGGACTGGCTCCTGCGCGCGGCGGGCCGGCAGGGCGAATGGTGGCGGCAGCGCGCGGGTTCCCGGCTACCGGTGGTCGCCGGGCTCACCGGGCACCAGGTGGCCGACGACGCCCTCGGCACGCGCGTGACGCGGATGCTCGCGGACACCGGCCTGCCGCCGGAGCAGCTCATGCTCGGCGTCCCGGTCGGCGCGCTGCCGGTGTCCGGCGTCCGCGAGAACGTCGCGGCGCTCACCGGCCTCGGGGTCCGCGTGATGCTCGACGAGTTCGGGCTCGGGCCGGGCGACCTGCGCGCTGTCGAGGACCTGCCGGTCGACATCGTCCGCGTCGACCGCCGGCTCGCGCAGTGGCAGGCGTGGTCGGACTCGACGTTCCTGGGCGCGCTGGTGCCGCTGGTCCGGCAGGTCGGCGCCACGCTGGTCGTCGACGGGATCCACACCGAGGACCAGGCGAGCTGGTGGGGCACGGCCGGCGCGGAGCTGGGCACGGGCGACTACTTCGGGGCCGCGAGGCCGCCGGGTGAGCTCGCCGCCACCTTCGCCTGAGCGGGCCACCGGGTCAGGCCGACGGCGGCCAGCACGATCACCATGCCGCCGACGATCCGGGGCGTCAGCGGCTCGCCGAGGACGAGCGCGCCGAGCGCGACCGACACCACCGGGAGCAGGTAGCCGACGGTCGCGGCGGCCGTCGGGCCTTCGTCGGTGAGGATCCGGTAGTTGAGGTAGAAGGTGATGCCGGTCCCGAAGACGCCGAGGATCGTCACCGCCACCACCGCGGTCAGGTTCAGGTGCGGGGCCGCGCCGGCCACCGGGAGGGCCACCGCGGTCAGCGCCGTCGCCGTCATCAGCTGGGCGGCCGAAAGCGCCAGTGGGGCGCCGTCGGGCGGCAGTTTCCTGGCCATGTAGGCGAACGCGATCGCGTAGCTGAGTCCGGCACCGAGCAGCGCGAGCGCGCCGCCGCTCAGCAGGCCCGCCTGCTGCCACGGCGCGAAGATCACCAGCACGCCGGCGAAACCGAGGGCCAGCCCGAGCAGCCGGGCCGGGCCGAGGCGGCGGTCGGTGCCGAGCACGACGCCGATCAGCAGTGACCACAACGGTGTCGTGGCGTTCATGACGCCCGCGACGCCGGAGTCCACGGTGCGTTCTCCGATGCCGAAGAGCGCGAACGGCACGGCGTTGCAGAAGAGCGCGGCGACGACCAGCCGGCCCCACGTCCGGCGGTCGCGCGGCAGGCGCTGGCCGGTCGCGAAGGCCATGGCCAGCAGCGTCAACGCGCCGAGCGCGCAGCGGACCAGCGTGAGGTGGACGGGGCTCAGCCCGGTCAGGGCCAGCTTGATCCACAGGAACCCCGAGCCCCACAGAAGAGCCAATACCGCGATGCGCACCCATCCAGTCACGCTGTCCACGGTGCCGAAAATGATCTGTCAGGACAAGTGAAGAGTTCTGGAGTGATCTTTAAGGTTTGCTACAGCTTCGGGTCGCCAGAGCCGATCGCCGAGCAGGGCCAGCGCCGCGGGCAGCAGCACGCCGCGCACGAGCGTCGCGTCGAGCAGGATCGCGAACGCCATGCCGAGCCCGAGCATCTTGTACTCGATCGCCGCGAGGCTCAGGAAGATGCTGAACACGCCGGTCATGATCAGCGCGGCGCTGGTGACGACGCCGGAGCTGCGCGCGCTGCCTTCGACGATCGCCTCGCGCGCCGTCCCGCCCGCGAGCCGTCGTTCGCGGATCCGGCTGAGGATGAACACGTGGTAGTCCGTGCTCAGCCCGAACAACAGCACGAACAGGAACATCGGCAGCCAGCCCAGCACGCCGCCGTAGGGCGTGAAACCGAGTAGTGGTGCGAGAAAGCCGTCCTGGAACACGAGCGTGAGCACGCCGTAGGCCGCGCCGACCGAAAGCAGGTTGAGCAGGATCGACACCGCCGGCACCGCGATCGACCGGAACACGACGAGCAGCAGCACGAACGCGAGCAGCAGGATGAACCCGAAGACGTACGGCGCTCGCGCGAGCACCTGCGCGGTGAAGTCGTGCGCTTCGGCGGTCCGGCCCGCGACGGCGAAGTGGACGCCGTCGAGGCCGCCGATCGCCTGGGGCAGCAGGGTATCCCTCAGTGTCGTCAAGGTCCGGTCGGCCGCCGCGTCATTTCCGGTGCCGCCGAGCGGGATCCGCAGGACGAGGGCGTCGCCCACCGGAACCACGATCGCCGGCTTCGGCGTCCGGGCGGTGAGTTCACCGATCGCCCGGCGGACCGCGGGGGTGTCGACCGGGCCCTCGTCGCTCCACAGGACGACGTGCGCCGGCATCGTCACCCCGGGAAACGCTTCCTGGACGCGCGCGGCCGCGTCGATCACCGGGATGCTGCGCGGCAGGCTTTCGGTCGGAGCCGGGTCCTGCAAACGGATTCCGGCCGCGGGCAGGGCGAGCAACACCAGCAGCCCGGCGGCGATCCCGGTCCACAGCTTCGGCCGTCGCGTCACGATCGAGGCGACGCCGGCCCAGAACCGCGAGCGGGTGCCCCGCTTGCCCAGCCACGGGATCCGGAGGCGGTCGACGCGGGTGCCGAGCAGTGAAAGCGTCGCGGGAAGCACGGTCACCGACGCCAGGACGGCGAGGCCGACCACGAGGATCGTGCTCACGGTCAGGCCGCGCAGGTTGTCGAGCCCGGTGAACAGCAGGCCGGTCACGCACAGCGCCACGGTCAGTCCCGACACGACGATCACGTGGCCGGACGTCCGGGCGGCGATCCGGATCGACTCGTCGACGCCGTGCGCGCGTTCTTCCCGGACGCGGCGCAGGAAGAACAGCGAATAGTCGACGCCGACCGCCATGCCGATGAGAAGGGTCATCGAGGAAGTGGCGCTGTTGATCGGAATCGCATTGTCCACTGCGGACAGCAAGCCGAACGTGGCGAGCACCGTGGTGCCCGCGAGCAGCACCGGGATCGCCGCCGCGACCAGCGACCCGAACACGGCCAGCAGGATCAGCAGGGTGAGCGGCAGCGAGCGCGTCTCGGACCGCCCGATGTCCTCCTTGATGCTCTTGTCGACCGCGCCGGACACGCTGAGATCACCGGCCTGCGCGAGCCGGGCGTCCGGGTGGCGGGCGGCTACCGCGTCGACGGCCGCGGTCGCCGTCGCGAGGTTCCCCCGGATTTCCGTGCCGGTGCCGAGGATCCGGAAGGTGACCAGGCCGGACCGGCCGTCGGCGGAGACCTGGGCCGGGTCGTCGAGCGGTGAGCGGATGTCGCCGACCACGGCGGACGCCGACAGTGTCGTCAACGTCGTCACCAGATCGGCGACGGCCGGGGAATCCCTTGGTACCAGGACATTCTCCCAGAACGGTTCGCGGGAGGCCTGGCGGTCGAGCACCGCTTGGCCGGTGCCGGCGTCGCCGGCGGGGCTCGACCGCGCGTCGGTGCCGGGAGCGAACGTGCCGATGACCCAGGCGAGCGCGACGAGCGCCAGCCAGCCGAAGATCGCCGCGGCGCGGTGGTGCGTCGACCAGCGCGCGACGCTTTCGACCACGGGGGTGCTTGCGGGCAGCATGAACTAAGGTCCTTCCGTGAAGGAGTGATCCGATGAGAGCTCGTCCTCGGGCGAGTGGGTGCTTCTTCTTCCTGGGCCGCCGAGTTGCCGCTCGGCGGTCCAGGGCCTCAGGTCAGTCGACCTCCTTGAGCACGTGCTCGATGGACCGCAGGCGGTCCTGGACGTCCCGCAGCTGCCGTTCGGTTTCTTCCTGTGTCCGCACGGCTTTCTCGGCCAGGCTCCGGTATTCGTGCTCGCGCGCGAGAGCGGCCTTGGCGCGCCAGGTCGTGGCCAGCTGCACGATCGCGATCGACAGCACGACGGTGATCAGGACGAAGACCCCGGTCACGCCGATGATCTCCTGCCACTGGTGCCAGTTCATGTCCGTCCCTCCTCGCCGTCCCGCTGGACGGATTCCGGTGTGGTCAGCGTCGGCACGGCGGCCGCGATCGTTTCCGGCGTCAGCACGACGGAGAACGGCGTGAGCTCGTAGTACCGCAGCGTCTTGCCGTCTTCGCCGACTTCGAAGCTGGCCTCGACCAGGCCCGCGGCTTCGAGCTTGCGCAGGTGGACCTGCAGCAGCGCGCGGCTGATCCGCAGCTCGCGCGCGAGCTTGCTGACGTAGGTGCGCTCGGCGCGCAGGGCGGCGACGATCCGCAGCCGGTGCGGGTTGCCGAGGGCACCCAGCTGCCGCAGGAGCTCGTCGCCCGTGGTCCACATGCCAACAAAAGTTAGCAGGTGGTCGGCCGAGGGGGTATCAGGGTGATCCCTGAGGGCTCGGGAACGTCATGAAAGGGTCGTTCACGGCGTTCGGTCGCGCCGCTGCCAGCGCCTCAGCGCAGGGCCTTCAGGCGGCGGGTCAACGCGGACGGGTCGAGGTTCGCCCGCGTCCCGGCGTCGTGGCCGTCGAGGTAGCCGCTGCCGGACAGCCGGCGGGGCGCGGCCGAGCGCAGGCCGCCGTACTCGGAGTCGAACGCGTGCTGCACCAGCTGTGCGCGGTCGCGGACGACCAGCTCCGCCGACCGCTCGCCGGGCGCCGCCGTGCGGACCGCTTCCTGCTCGGCGTGGGACAGCCGCTCGTGCACCGCGCGGGCGAAGCCGTGCAGCCACGTGCGGCGGTAGGCGGCGAGCGACTCGCCGGGGAAGAAGCCGTCCGGCCGGACGCGCGTCAGCTGCGTGCTCGCCTGCAGCAGCAGGCTGGTGAACAGCAGCTCGACCCGGCCGAGGTCGGAGCGGAAGCCGAACACGGTGACGCTGTCGACCTTCTGGCCGAAGCGGTGCAGCAGCGTCCGGCAGCGCAGCGGGTAGGCGACCGAGGTCAGCAGGCTCGCCTTGTCGCGGCTGTAGGGGTCGTTCATCGGGATCTTCAGCGTGCCGATCTCGTCGGAACTGGCCCCGGCGGCGGCGAGCATCGCCTGGTCGATCCCGTAGCGCGCGACCAGCTCGGCGGCCTTCGTGTTGTAGGCCTCGGCCTCCGCCTCGGTGACCGCCGGGTCCTCGGCCTTGGCCAGCAGCTTGCGGATGCGCTCGAGCTGCGGGTCTGACTCGGTCATGGAAGGCAGGGTATTCGATCAGGTGTTCGGACGCGCGCACCGGGTGCGCGTGTCGCCCGGCGACACGAGTCCGGTCTCGTACGCCACGACCACCGCTTGCGCCCGGCTCGAAATACCCAGCTTCGCCATCAGCCGGTTGAGGTGCGTCTTCACCGTCGCCTCGCTGACGCGCAGCTCGGCCGCGATGTCGCTGTTCGTCGCGCCCGTGCCGACGAACCGCAGCACCTCGCGCTCGCGGTCCGTCAGTCCCGGCAGGTCCGGCGTGGCGGCGGGCCGGTCCGCGGTGAACGCCTCCACCAGCCGGCGGGTGATCGCCGGGCCGGTCAGCATGTCGCCGCGGGCGGCCGCGTGGATGCCCGCGACCAGCGTCTCCGGCGGGCTGTCCTTGAGCAGGAAACCCGACGCGCCCGCGCGCAACGCCGCGTAGACGTACTCGTCGAGGTCGAACACCGTCAGCATGAGCACGCTGGGCCGCGGCGGCGCCGACGCGAGGATCCGCTCGGTCGCCCGCACGCCGTCCAGCTCGGGCAGCCGGATGTCCATCAGGACGACGTCGGGACGCAGCGCCGCCGCCTTCGAGACGGCCTCGAGCCCGTCACGCGCTTCGCCGATCACGTCGATTCCCGGCACCGCGGTGAGCAACGCGGCGAACCCGGCGCGGACGAGGTCCTGGTCGTCGACCACCAGCACGCTGGTCACTCGGGCTCCTGCGGTTCGGGCGACGGGCGGCTCGGGTACGGCAGGGTCAGCACGACGGCGAACCCGGCCGGGTCACGGGGACCGATCTCGATCGCCCCACCGTACATCCGGGCGCGTTCACGCATGCCGATCAGCCCGTGGCCGCCCGGGTTCGGCACGACCGCACGGCCACCGGCGTCGGTCACGCTGAGCACCAGCTGCTCCGGCTCGTAGTCGAGGACCAGCTCGGCCGGGGAACCGGCGTGCTTGAGCACGTTCGTCAGTGCCTCCTGCGCGACGCGGAACGCGCACAGCTGCTGGCCCGGCGGCAACGTCCGGGGCTCGCCGGTGATCCGCACGTCGACCGGGATCCCGGCGTCGCGGACCCGCGCGGCGAGCGCGTCCAGGTCGGCGAGCCCGGGCTGCGGCCGGTACTCCGCCGGTACTTGCTGCGGCGGGCGAAGGACGCTCAGGAGGCGTCGCAGCTCGTCGAGCGCTTCGGTCGTCGTGCCGGTGATCGTGTCCAACGCGGTCCGCGCGGTGTCCGGCGCCGACTCGAAGACGTACCGCGCGAGGTTGGCCTGCACCGAGATCACCGAAAGGTGGTGCGAGACGACGTCGTGCAGCTCGTGCGCGATCCGGACGCGCTCCTCGGCGACGGCCTGCTCGGCCTCGTGCTCGACGTCGCGCAGGCGGTGGCTGCGCACGTAGGCGGCGCGCCCGATCGCCGCGATCCCTGTGGCGAGCAGCAGCGCCAGGAGCGAGTCGCCGACCGGGGAGACCGGGCTGCCGAACAGCATCGACGTCTCGTAGGCGGCCAGGCCGAGCACCGTCACCAGCAGCGCGTCCCGGAACCGGCAGTGCGCCCACACCGTGTACGCGGCCACGACCACGCTGAGCTGGCCGAGCTGCGACCGGAAGCCGATGCCGTAGAACAGTCCCATCAGGACGACGCACGCGACCAGCGCCGGGATCGGGAAGCGGCGGCGCAGCGCGAGGGGCAGCGCGCTCACGGCGGCGAGGACCAGGCCGAGCGGCCGCGCGTGGTCGCCGAAGTGCCCGCCGAGGTCGGTCGCGCCGATGAGCTGGTACGCCGCGACGACCACCGCGAGCACGGCGTCGGCGAGCAGCGGCCGCGCGCGAAGGAGTCCCGGCACGCTGCGAAGCTACCGGGTCGACCCGGCGCGGTAGCCGGAGCCCGCGAGGTACCGCGAAGGTTTACCCGCCACTGCGTCGCCGGTTGCTTCCGCTGCGTGGTGGTCGACCACTAGCGTCGTCCGCCGGCCCGGTGGAGAGAGCGTCCCAACCCAAGGCAAGGGGGAGGGCTTTGGTGCGTCCTCTTCACCGGGTCTCCTGGCCGAGGTACGCGTCGAGCGTGACGGCCAGCGCCGACTCCGGCGACGGCGCGAAGCTCGCGCCGGCCAGCCCGCCCCACAGCCACAGCTGCGCGAGGCCGTGCAGCGCCGCCCACAGTGACGCGGCGACCAGCCGGGGGTCGGTGCCGCCGTGGCCGTCGACCGCCGCGACCAGCACCGCGAACTCGTCGAAGACCGCGCTGCTGACCGCGGCGAGCGCGGGCTCGTCCGGGTCGATCAGGTCGCGGCGGAACATCAGCTCGAACATCGCCGGGTGCCCCACCGCGAAGTCGACGTAGCTGTGGCAGGCGGCGGTGAGCTGTTCCCGCGGGCTCCCGTCGGGCAAACGTTTGCGGCGATCGAGCAACTCGGTGAAGCCCTGCGTGGCGACGGCCGACAGCAGCTCGGCGCGGCCCGAGAAGTGCCGCAGCGGCGCGCCGTGCGAGACGCCGGCGGCCTTGGCGATCCCGCGCAGCGTGACCGCGCCGACGCCTTCTTCGGCGAGCAGCTCCGACGCCGTCGTGATCAGGCGTTGCCGGGTGCCCATGCCTCGTCCCGGGTCATGGGGAGCAGGTCCGGGCGCTTCGGGAAGAAGCCGTCGCCGGGCTGGCGGCCGACCATCCGGTTGCGCGTGCGCGTCACGGCGACCGGCAGGACTTCGCGCAGCAGCCAGTGCGCGTCGGCGCGCCAGCTGCCCGGAGCCGCGACGCCGGGCAGCGGATCGAGCCAGGCGGGGTCGTGGCTGACGCCGAGCAGGCCGAGGACATACGCGGCGAGCCGCCGGTGGCCGTGGGCGGAGAGGTGGAGCCGGTCGGCGCCGAAGTACCGCGAGTCGGTGACGGCCTGATCGGGCCAGAGGTCGATGAGCAGTGCGCCGTAGCTGACGGCGGCTTCGCGGATGGCCTCGTTGAGCGCGACGATCCGCGGCCGCATCCGGTGCCCGAGCGGCATCCGGTGGGAGATGTCGCTGAGGGTGAAGGTGACGACGACGGGCGAGATCTCGGTGCAGGCCCGGATGGCGGCGTCGACCCGCCGGGCGACGGTCCGCGCGTCCCAGCCGCGGCTCATGACGTCGTTGCCGCCGCCGAAGAGCGCGACGAGATCGGGTGCGAGGCGCGTGGCCGCGGGGACCTGCTCGGGGACGATCTGGTCGAGCCGCCGCCCGCGGACGGCCAGGTTGGCGTAGCGGAAGCCGGGCTCGTCCTGCGCCAGGCGGGCGGCGACGAAGTCGGCCCAGCCCCGGTAGGCGCGCTGGTCGGGGTACGGGTCATCGAGACCTTCGGCGCAGCTGTCGCCGAGGACGACGAAACGGTGGTAGCTCATTCCGATCTCCGTAACCCGTGGTTCACCTTGTAGACACTGTCTATCAAACTTCTGTAGACGCTGTCTACTTCGGCGACTGGCGGTCCGCGCCTGACACTCCGGCCGCCTGCCTCGTCGTACTCATCGAATCGACCGAACAGGGGAGAACGATGATCAAGATCGGAATCGTGGTCGGCAGCACCCGTCCCGGCCGCCGGGGTGACCAGGTCGCGAGGTGGGTCCACGAGCGGGCCGCCCGCCGCACCGACGCGGAGTTCGAGGTGATCGACCTGGCCGACCACCCGCTGCCGCACCTGGAGGAGCCGCCGACGGCGAATCCGGGGCAGTACGCGGACGAGCGCACGAGAGCCTGGGCGGAAGCCATCGGCGCCTGCGACGGGTTCGTCGTCGTCACCCCCGAGTACAACCACTCCATGCCCGGCGCGCTCAAGAACGCCATCGACCACATCCACGCGGAGTGGCGCGACAAGGCGGCCGGCTTCGTCTCCTACGGCGGGGTCGGCGGCGCCCGCGCGGTGGAGCAGCTGCGGCTGGTCTGCGGCGCGCTGCAGGTGGCCGACGTGTCCCCGCAGGTCACGCTCGCCCTGGCGACCGAGTTCGAGGACTTCACGGTCTTCAAGCCGGGTGCGTACAACGTCGCCGCCCTCGACACGCTGCTGGACCACGTCGTCGCCTGGAGCGCCGCCCTCGCGCCGTTGCGGAACGGGGATGCCGAAGCCGAAATCCGGGCGCAGATCGGCCTCATCATCGAAGGTCTCCGAGCCAAGGATCTCGAGGTCCTGAAGCGGGTCTACGCCCCGGACGTCGTGTCGTTCGACGTCGAGCCGCCGCTGCAGCACGTCGGGCTCGACGCCAAGCTCGCGAACTGGGCCAAGGTGTTCACGTTCTTCGAGAAGGTGGACTACGAGGTCCGCGACCTGACCCTCACCGTGAGCACCGACCTCGCCGTCGGCCACGGCTTCGGCCGGGTCAGCGGCACCCTGCACGACGGAACCGCGGTCGAGGGGATGTGGGTCCGGGCCACCTTCTGCTTCGGGAAGGTCGACGGCACCTGGATGATCGTCCACGACCAGGCGTCGGTGCCGTTCGACATGGCGACCGGCCGGGGCGTGGCCGACCTCGAGCCCTGACGCCTCAGGCGAGCCGGGCGCGGTGGGCCGAGACGGCGGCTCGCCGCGGGTCGGCCGCCGGGAGCGTCCGCAGCAGGGCGTCCAGCACCGCGAAGTCGTCGACTCCGCACGCCGTCTCCCAGAACGACCACAGCACGGCCGGGTCGTCGCTGTTCAACGCCACCTGACGGACCTGCGCGGTGAGGGACTCGCGCTCTTCGCGGATCGCGGGTGCCTCGGACTCCGGCAGCAGCGGTCCGCGGAAGACGCCCACGACGTCGGCCGGCGAACCGGTGCGCAACGACGCTCGCGTCCGGGCGAAGTCCGCGTCGACGTCGGCCGCCAGGCGGTACGGGCGCGTCTGCACCACCGTCGCGCCCAGCTGGGAGCGGAGGCGGTGGATCTCCGCGCGGACCGTCACCGGGTTGCCCGTCTCGCCGTAGAGCTGCAGCGCCAGCCGTTCCGCGGAGAGGCCGTTCGGGTGCAGGGCCAGCAGGGTCAGGATCTCCGCGTGGCGCAACGTCAGCGGCACCTCGCGACCGTCCACAGTGGTCGAATGCGCGCCGTCCGAAAGGTATTCGAGGCGCAGGCGGGAGCGCCGGCCACCGGCACCCGAAGAAGAAAGCCGGAGCAGGTAGCCCTCGTCCAGGGGCTCCACGGTGGCGAGGCGGCCGTCGGGCAGGGCGACCGTCCCGCCGCCGCGCCGGACGTCCACTGTGGACGGGAGTAGGCACGCCTGGGCCGCCAGCACCCGGCCGCCCGCCGAGAGCAGGGCGCCGGGGCGTCCGCGCAGGGCTTCCAGGTGCGGCATGTTGACGCGCCGCAGGCGCTCCTCGCGGATCGCGAGCTGGGCGCGCAGCTGGCCTTCGGCGAGTTGCGCCGTCGCAGTGACCAGCGAAATCATCGCCGGGTGGACCGTGCGCAGCGGCCCGCTGACGTCGATGGAGCCGAGCAGCACGCCGGTCTCGGGGTCGCGCACGGGCGCCGCCGCGCACGTCCACGTGTGGTAGCGGCGGACCAGGTGCTCCGCCGAGTAGATCTGCACCGGCTCGCCGGTCGCGAGCGCCGTGCCCATGGCGTTCGTGCCGATCGCCGCCTCGCTCCAGCGCGTGCCCTCGATGAGGCCGACGCGGTCGCCGCGCAGCAGCTGGGCCGTTTCGCCTTCGCGCCACAGGATCAGGCCGTCCGCGTCGGTCACGATCATCACGTGCTCGGCGTCGTCGGCGATGCTCACCAGCATCTGCCGCAGCACCGGCAGCACCGGCACCAGCGGATGGGCTTCACGCAGCGAGGCGAGGGCTTCGGTGTCGAAGACGAACGGTGCCTCGCCCTCGTCCGGGTCGACCCGCGCGGCGAGCGAGCGGTGCCACGAATCGGAGACGACGGAGCGTGGCGACCGGGGCCCGGGAACGCCCTGGAGCACGGCCTCGCGGACGTGCTCCAGCAGCCGCGCGTACGACTCGGGGTCGCGCAGCATCTCCGGTTCGGGCGCCTCTGCCACGTCCACCAGCGTAGATAGCCGGCTCGCCGCGGTGCAACGCGCGTGCAACGTTGTCCCGCTTACGTTCGCCGCCACCAGCAGCACCGTCACTCCGAGCAACGAGGCAGGGAAGATGGTCCAGTACGCCGCACCGAACACCGAAGGCAGCGTCGTCAGCTACGAGTCGCGCTACGACCACTACATCGGCGGCCAGTACGTGCCCCCGGCCGGCGGGCAGTACTTCGAAAACCCGACGCCCGTCACCGGGAAGACCTTCTGCGAGATCGCCCGCGGCACCGCCGAGGACGTCGAGAAGGCGCTCGACGCGGCCTGGGGCGCGGCCCCGGCGTGGGGCCGGACCTCGGTCGAGGAACGCGCGAACATCCTGCTCAAGATCGCCGACCGGATGGAGCGGAACCTCGAGGCGATCGCGGTCGCCGAGGCGTGGGAGAACGGCAAGGCGGTCCGCGAGACCCTCGCCGCCGACATCCCGCTGGCCATCGACCACTTCCGCTACTTCGCCGGCGCGCTGCGCGCCCAGGAGGGCGGCATCTCGCAGATCGACGAGAACACCGTCGCCTACCACTTCCACGAGCCCCTCGGCGTGGTCGCGCAGATCATCCCGTGGAACTTCCCGATCCTGATGGCGGTCTGGAAGCTCGCCCCGGCGCTGGCCGCGGGCAACGCGATCGTGCTCAAGCCGGCCGAGCAGACGCCGGCGTCGATCCACCTGCTGTTCTCGATCATCGGCGACCTGATCCCGCCGGGCGTGGTCAACATCGTCAACGGCTTCGGCGTCGAGGCCGGCAAGCCGCTGGCCTCCAGCAACCGCGTGCGCAAGGTCGCCTTCACCGGCGAGACGACGACCGGCCGGCTGATCCTCCAGTACGCCAGCGAAAACATCATCCCGGTGACCGTCGAGCTGGGCGGCAAGAGCCCGAACATCTTCTTCGACGACGTCGCCGCGCGCAACGACGACTTCTACAACAAGGCACAGGAGGGCTTCGCGCTCTTCGCGTTGAACCAGGGCGAGGTCTGCACCTGCCCGTCGCGGGCGCTGATCCAGTCGGGCATCTACGACAAGTTCCTCGGCGACGGCGTCGAGCGCGTCCGCAAGATCAAGCAGGGCAACCCGCTCGACACCGACACGATGATCGGCGCCCAGGCCTCGAACGACCAGCTCGAGAAGATCCTGTCCTACATCGACATCGGGAAGCAGGAAGGCGCCGAGATCCTCACCGGCGGTGTCCGCAGCGACCTCGGCGGCGACCTGTCGGGCGGCTACTACGTCGAGCCGACGGTGTTCGCCGGCGACAACAAGATGCGCGTCTTCCAGGAGGAGATCTTCGGCCCGGTCGTGTCCGTGGCGAAGTTCGACGACTACGCCGACGCGATCAAGATCGCCAACGACACGCTGTACGGCCTCGGCGCCGGCGTCTGGTCGCGGGACGGCAACACCGCCTACCGCGCCGGGCGCGACATCCAGGCGGGCCGCGTCTGGGTGAACAACTACCACGCCTACCCGGCGCACGCGGCCTTCGGCGGCTACAAGGCCTCCGGCATCGGCCGCGAGAACCACAAGATGATGCTGGACCACTACCAGCAGACGAAGAACATGCTCGTCTCCTACTCCGACCAGGCGCTCGGGTTCTTCTGATGACCGAGCGCGTCGATCTGACACCGGCCGCCGCGGACCTGCTGCGGCGGCTGGTGTCGCTCCACGGGCCGGTGATGTTCCACCAGTCCGGCGGGTGTTGCGACGGCAGCGCCCCGATGTGTTACCCGGCCGGGGAGTTTCGCATCGGCGCGTCGGACGTGTCCCTCGGCGAGCTGGAGGTCGAGGGCATCGAGGACGTGCCGGTCTGGATGTCCGGGCCGCAGTTCGACTACTGGAAGCACACGCACCTGACGATCGACGTCGTGCCCGGCCGCGGGAGCGGGTTTTCCCTGGAGGCGCCCGAAGGCGTGCGCTTCCTGATCCGCTCCCGGCTGCTCACGGGCGAAGAGTCGGCGGCGCTGAACTGAAAGCACCGAACAACGACGTGGCGAGCACCAGCCCCTCCCGGGCGACCTGGGCGAGCAGGTGCTCGTCCGGCGCGTGCTGCAGGCAGCCCGGGTAGGAGTGCGGCAGCCACAGCGTCGCCAGCCCGAGGACGTCGGTGAAGACGTGGTTGGGCAGGCCACCGCCGAAATTGGGCAGGAGCGCGACCGGCCGGTCGGCGACGGCGTCCAGAGTGGACTTCGCCCAGCCGACCCACGGGTTCTCGACCGGCGTCCGGCTGGCGCGGAAGCTGGCGTCGGCTGTCACCTCGACCATCGAAAACCCTTGCTCGGCAAGGTGTTTGCGGATGGCGGGTGCGACGCCGTCGACGTCGGTGCCGGCGACGTACCGCAGCTGCAGCACCGCCCGGGCCCGGCCGGGAATCGCGTTGACCGGGCGGTCGGCGTCGGCCGCGCCGAGCGCGAGGACCTCGAGGGTGTTCCAGCCGTAGAGGCGTTCGGCAGGCGTCAGCCGCGGGTCACCCCAGTTATCGTCCAGTTCTGGGTCACCCGGTGTCGTTCCGACGACGACGCCGTTCAGGGCCGCGCGCACGCTGTCCGGCAGTTCGGGTGGCAGCAGAGCGGGCACCTGGATCCGGCCGTGGCCGTCGACCAGGCTCGCGATCGCGCCGGCGAGCGTCGTCGCCGGGTTGCGCAGGATGCCGCCCCAGTTGCCGGAGTGGTAGGCGTCCGGGCGCAGGTCGGCTTCGAGCGTGATGCGGACGCCGCCGCGCGCGCCGAGGAACAACGTCGGCGTGGCCGCGTCGAGGCGCGGGCCGTCGGAGGCGATGAGGACGTCGGCGGCGAGGAGGTCTTTCTCTTGCGCGGCGAACTCGTCGAGACCCGGTGAGCCGATTTCCTCGCCGGTCTCGAAGAGGAACTTCAGGTTGAAGCCGAGCTTCCCGCGCTCGGCCAGCAGCAGCCGCAACGCCGTGAGGTTGACCAGGTGCTGGCCCTTGTTGTCGGCGGTGCCGCGGCCGTACCAGCGGTCGCCGTCCGCGGTCAGCGTCCACGGGTCGAGGCCGTCGCGCCACTGCCCGGCTTCCCCGACGACGTCGGCGTGGCCGTAGCAGAGCAGCGTCGGCAGTTCGGGCGACTCGACGCGGACGCCGACCAGGAACGGGCCGCCCGCCGGGTCCGGGTTGGGGTGCTGGGTGACGTCGCAGCCGAGGCCGGTCAGCGCCGGGGTCAGGACTTCGTCGAGGTAGGCCTGGATCGCGGCGCGGCCTTCGGGGGCGTCGCTCACGGTGGGGTAGGAGACGAGCCGGGCGAGTTCGGTGAAGAAGGCGCCGGAGTCGACGTGGGCGCGGGCCTGGTCGAGCAGTTCCATGACCGCCAGCCTAAAGGGGGAAAACTATACGAACGATCGTGCTACCTTTGGGCCATGAACGTCGACAGCGTTTACGTGGGGCAGCCGAGCGTCCTGGGGTACCGGCGCGAGCTGCCGGTGCTGAGCGGGATCACGAAGACGCAGGTCACGGTGCCGGAGCTGAAGCTGACCGAGCTGAACCTCGACGGCGACCGGCAGGCCGACCTCACCGTGCACGGCGGCCCCGACAAGGCTGTCTACGTCTACCCGGCGGAGCACTACGCGGCCTGGCGCGAGGACGGCTTCGAGGTTTCGACGGCCGACTTCGGCGAGAACATCTCCCTGTCCGGGGTCACCGAGGACGACGTGCGGATCGGGGACGTCTGGGCCTGGGGCGACGCGCTCGTGCAGGTCTCCCAGCCGCGGTCGCCGTGCTACAAGCTCGCGATGAAGACCGGTCGCAAGGACATCACCCCGGCGATGATCGATTCCTTGCGCTCGGGGTGGTACCTGCGCGTGCTGCGGCCGGGCACCGTGCCGACGTCCGGCGCGGTCGAGCTGGTCGAGCGCGCGGACGCGCCGACGATCGCCGAGGTGTACGTCATCTCGTTCGCGAACTACGGGCAGCTGCCGCCGGAGCGGATCGGGGCGGCGCTGGACTTCGCCGACCGCGTCCTCGCGACCCCGGGGCTGGCGGTGTCGTGGAGCGCCGGCATCCAGTCCACTGTGGACCGCTGGCGGGCGCGGCGTGCCGGCTGACGGCCGGGTCGCCCGCGGCGACGCGACCCGCCGCGTGGTGCTGCGCCGGGCGGTGGACGTCGCGTCGGTCGACGGTCTGGAGGGGCTGTCCCTCGGCCGGCTGGCCACCGAACTGGAGCTGAGCAAGAGCGGGGTGTTCGCGCTGTTCGGCTCGAAGGAGGAGCTGCAGCTCGCGACCGTCGAAGCCGCTTTGGAGATCTTCCGCTCGTACGTCGTGACGCCTGCCGCGGCGGTCGCGCCCGGCTTGCCGCGGCTGCGCGCGATCTGCGAGAACTGGCTGGACTATTCGGAAAAGCGCGTCTTCCCCGGCGGGTGCTTCTTCTTCAACGTCGGCGCGGAGGTCGACGCCCGCCCGGGCCGGGTGCACGACGCGGTGGCGGCGGCGAGCGGCTCGTTCGCCTCGTTCATCCGCGAGACGGCCGTCGAGGCGGTCTCACTCGGCCACCTGGACGCAGACGCGGAAGTCTTGGCGTTCGAGCTGCACGCGCTGGGCCGCGCGGCCAACGCGGACGCGGTGCTGAACGGCGGCACCCACCCGTATGCCCTGGCCAGGCGAGCCATCGGCGCAAGACTGTCGTGAGTGAGAAACAGTGTTAGAACACTGTTTCTCACTCACGCACCCGTAAAAACAAAAGACCAGCGGGCTCCCGTAAAAGAAGAATACATGCGTGAACCAGCGGGGGGCCTGGGTGGCGGTGCGC
>NZ_JBFBAG010000084.1:0-29333 GCF_040682155.1 Amycolatopsis sp. NPDC051371 | reverse complement strand
GGGGTGGTTGCACACCTACAATCACCACCGCGGCCACACCGCACTCGGCGGCAGAGCACCCGCCAGCCGCGTCCCCAACCTCACGGGTCAATACACCTAGGCCGTGACGCGGGCCTCGGCCGGCTCCGAAGTCCGCTGCAGGGCGGGGAGGTTGCCGAGTGCGAAGCGGCCCGGGCCGATGAACGCGACCGCGAGCAGGCCCCAGCAGAACAAGGTCGCCGCTTCACCGCCGTTCTGGATCGGGAGCAGGCCACCCGGCACGTGCACGGTGAAGTAGGCGAAGGCCATCGAGCCGGAGCCGAGGATCGCGGCCGCCCGGGTGCCGAGGCCCAGGCAGACGAGCGCGCCGCAGACGAGCTGGATCACCGCGGCCCACCACCCCGGCCAGGCCCCGACGGCGGCGGGGGCCTTCGCGCCGAACAGGCCGAACAGCGTCTTCAAGCCGTGGCAGGCGAACAGGAAGCCGATCACGATCCGGTAGAGCCCGATGACGTGGTCGCGGGCCGGGTCCAGGCGGTGCATGGTGCCTCCGGTGGCGGGGTGCGGGCGGCATCGAGCGGGCCGGCGCGGCGGCCGGCCACTGCGAATTCGGTGGAATCAGATATACCGCCCGTGAGAAGGTAACGCACCCTCCGAAAGTTGCTTAACCGGTTTTCCGAACAAAATGCGGGTAGGCTGTTGAGTCGGCGGTCTGGACCTCTGCCTTTACCTTGCGATAGAAGCGGAAACCGCCAGACGGGTGATCTTCGTTAGTGGTCCAGACCAGGCGACGAAGTGGTCCGTGTTTCGCGATTGTTTCCGATTGTTTTCGATTGCTCGCGTTCACCTGGGCAGCGGTGTGCTCTGGGCCTGACGGATCAGTTCGGCCACCCGTGGCGCGTCCGCGACCGCGTGGAGGTCCGGCACGAACGGTGCCCAGGCGCCGGAGTTCGGCTTGCTCGCCAGTGTCCACCGGGTCCGGAAGCTCGTGCCGAAGGTGATCGTCCCGACGCCCCGCTCGTCGGCCTCGACCCGGGCGGGCGGCAGCCGGTGGAGCCACATCCAGCGGTACTCCGCCCCGGCGGGCCACTGTGCCACGAAGATGATCCGCAGGTCGGTGACGAGGTAGCCGGTCGCGAAAGCGCGGGCGTGAGCACTCTGTATCCGGCCCCTCGACGCCACGATCAACGGCGGGAGCATGGGGGTGAAGAGGAAGTAGACCAGGTCCGCGGGGACGACGACCGCGACCAGGACGAGAATCGCGACCCCTCCGACCATGGAAAAGAGCAGGACGAGGTGCTCGACGAACCATCGTTGCGGGCGCTCGGGCGCACCCGACCAGAGCAACTGTCCCCGTCCCGCAGTGGATACATCCCCATGACGTCCTCCCCGATGTCGCCGGTTACACGCACGAAGAGGCGGGGAGGGTGTGACGCAAGCCGCACGAACATGTTCGGGCCGAACATGCTCGGAACGAACATGTTCGCTACAGTTGGAGGCATGGCTCCGGAAAGCACCTACAACCGCCGTGAGCGCCCGGCGAAGCCGGCGCTCACTCGCGAAGGCATCGTCACGACCGCCGTCGCGGTGATGCGTGCCGAGGGCGTCGAGCGCGTCACCATGCGCCGGCTCGCCAAAGAGCTGGACACCGGCGCGGCCTCGCTCTACGTGTACGTCAAGGACACCGAAGAGCTGCACGCCGCGGTGCTCGACGAACTGCTCGCGGAGGTCGAGCTCGGTGGGGCGGGGGACTGGCGGGAACGCCTGTGGTCGGTGCTGGACTCCTACCGGTCGGTGCTGTTCGCGCACCCGAGCCTCGCCCGCGTCGCGCTGGTGACGCGGTTGAGCGGGCCGCACTACCTGGCCGTCGTCGAGGCGGTGCTGGCGCTGCTCGACGAGGGCGGCATGGCGCCCGGGCAGGCCGCCTGGGCGGTCGACGTGCTGCTGCTGACCGCCACGGCGACCGCCGTCGAACACGGCAGCCGCCGGGAGAAGCCGGGAGCCGCCCGCGAACACGAGGACATGGTCGACTCCCTGGCCACGGCCTCCCCACTGACCCATCCGCACATCGCCGCGCTGGCGGCCGACCTGGTGTCCGGTCCCGGCCCCGTCCGCTCGCGGTGGGCGTTCGACGCGCTGCTCAACGGCGCGCTCGCCACCCCGCGTCCCGAACCCGAGGAGACCCGATGACCCGGATCGCCATCGTCGGCGGAGGCCTGGGCGGTCTCACGCTGGCCCGCGTCCTGCGCACCCGCGGGATCGACGCCGCCGTGTACGAACTCGAGGCGTCACCGACCGCCCGTGATCAGGGCGGCACGCTCGACCTGCACGAGGAGTCCGGCCAACGGGCGCTCGCCGAAGCGGGCCTGACCGGGCAGTTCCGCGCCATCGCCCGGGAAGAGGGCGAGGCGCTGCGCATCCTGGACCGCGGCGGCGTCGTCCACTTCGAGGAAACCGCCGAAGACAGCGGCGGCACCCGGCCCGAGGTGGATCGCGGGGCACTCAAACGGATCCTGGTCGAGTCGCTGCCGGACGGCGTCGTCCGCTGGGGCACCAAGGTGACCGCGGTGTCCGCCGGCCGGCTCACCCTGGGCACCGGCGAGGTCGTCGAGGCCGACCTGGTCGTCGGCGCGGACGGCGCGTGGTCGAAGGTCCGGCCGCTGCTGTCGGACGCCGTGCCGGTCTACTCCGGACTGTCGTTCGTGGAGGCTCATCTGTCCGATGTGGACGAGCGGCACCCGGCCGCGGCCGCGCTCGTCGGCTCGGGGTCGATGTTCGCACTGGCCGGCGGGAGGGGCTTGATCGCCCAGCGCACCGGCGGCGGCCGGATCCGCGTGTACGCCGCGGTGCGGACCGGCGATCCCGCCGCGGTCACGAGCCTGGCCGGCCGCGAACGCCTGCTCGACGTCTTCGCCGACTTCGACGCCGGGCTGCGCGCCCTCATCGAGGAGAGTGACGAAGCCCTGATCCCGCGCCCGATCCACGCCCTGCCGGTCGGCCACCGGTGGGACCGGCTCCCGGGCGTGACCCTGCTCGGCGACGCCGCGCACGTGATGTCGCCGTTCGCGGGCGAAGGCGCGAACCTCGCCATGCTCGACGCCACCGAACTGGCCCTCGCGCTGGCCGGCCACGACGACGTCGAAATCGCTCTCGCGGCGTACGAAGCCGCGCTGTTCCCGCGGGCGGAAGAAGCCGCCCGCGACTCGGCGGACAACCTCGAAGCCTGCTTCCGGCCGGACGCGCCCGCCGCCATGGTCGAGCAGATGCTGGCCCACACCGCAGACCACTGACCGAAAGGAACCCCTCATGACCCGGACCCTCCGTCCCCACCCGGGACTGGACATCCCCCTCGTCGACACCGGCAGCGGCGCCCGCACCATCCTCGTCCTGCACGGCGGTGCCGGCCCGCGAGGCGTCGAGCCGATCGTCGAGCACTTCGCACCGCACGCCCGCGTGCTCGCGCCGACGCACCCGGGCTGGGCCGGCACGTCCCGCCCGGACTGGTTCTCCGGCGTCGACGACCTGGCCGTCACCTACCTCGACCTTCTGGACCACGAGGACGCCTCCGGCGTCCTCGTGGTCGCCAGCTCCTTCGGCGGCTGGGTCGCGTCCGAAATGGCCGTCCGCGACCGCGGGCACCGGATCGGCCGGCTCGTGATCCTCGACGGCATCGGCGCGGCGGTCGAGGGCCACCCGATCAGCCTCCCGCAGCCGCCGCCCGGCGCGCCCGGGCCGGACCCCGCGGACATGGCCGCGCTGCGGGCTTACGCGGGCGAGGAGATTGCCGACCCGAAGCTGCTGCGCCGGCTCGCGCGCGTCCGGATCCCCGCGCTGCTGATCTGGGGCGCGGACGACGTCGTCGTGCCGCCGGAGTTCGGCAAGGCCTACGCGGCCGCGTTCGCCGACGCACGGTTCGAGGTCGTCGCGGGCGCGGGCCACGTGCCCCACGTTCAGGCACCGGCCGAAACGTTCGCCTTGATCGACGAGTTCGCCGGACGAGCTTGATCGTTCACCCCGTAGGGTAGCTCCATGGTGGACGAAGAAGTCGTCTCGGACCGCATCCGGCAGATCGCCGCCACCCTCGCGGACCGGGCGAGCGAGCTGACCGGGGAGCTGGTCCAGCTGTACGCGGCCGACCTGCCGCAGCTGGTCAACGACGACGAGCGCATGGTGAGCCTGCTGTCGGCGAGCGTCTACCAGAACATCGAGACCGCCCTGCAGATCTTCCGGCACGGCATCGACCCGGCGACCGTCGACCCGCCGGCCGCGGCCATGGAGTACGCGCGCCGGCTGGCGCAGCGCGGCACCCCGGTGTTCGACCTGATCCGGGCGTACGACCTCGGGCAGGCCGCGATGCTCGACTTCGGGTTCCAGGAGTGCATCCGGCTCGTCGACGACGCGGCGCTGCTCGGGGCGATGATGCGCCGGCTGCTTAAGGTCGCCTACGAGTTCATCACGCGGGTGGTGCGCCAGCTCGTCAGCGTCTACCAGGACGAACGTGACAAGTGGCTGCTCAACCGGAGTGCCGCGCGGGCGGCGAAGGTGCTGGACCTGCTGAGCGAGAACGGCGGCCCGGCCGACGTCGACGCGGCCGAGGCGGTCATCGGCTACCGCCTGCGCGGCACGCACGTGGGGATGGTCGTCTGGCACGCGTCCGAGGCCCACGACGTGCTGTCGCTGCTGGAGTCGGTCACGGGCGCGGTGCTCGAGCGCGCCGGCGGCCAGGGGCGCCCGCTGTTCGTACCCCGCGACGAGGCCGGCGCGTGGGCGTGGCTCCCGGTGGCGTCGGTCCGCCGCGAGCACCTCGACGCCGTGCTCGCGGAAGCCGACCCCGGCGTGCGCGTGACGGTCGGTGACCCCGGCACCGGTGTCGCCGGTTTCCGCGACACCCACCAGCAGGCGCGCCGCGTGCACGCGCTGGCGCTGGCCGCCGGCGAGCACTGCGACCGCGTGCTGACCTTCCGGGAGGTCGGCACGGTCGCGTTGATGACGACCGACCTCAACGCGGCCCGGCTGTGGGTCGCGAGCACGCTCGGCCCGCTGAGCGACGACGACGAGAACTGCGCGCGGCTGCGCGACACCCTGCGCGTGTTCCTCGCGTCCGGCGGCAGCTACACGGCGGCCGCGGCCGAGCTGACGATGCACAAGAACTCGGTGCAGTACCGCGTCCGCAAGGCGCAGGAGCTGCTGCCGCGCGAGCTCGCGGAAAGCCGTCTGGACGTCGAGCTCGCGCTCAACCTGAGCCACCGCTTGGGCGCGGCGGTGCTGTCACCGGCGTGACTTTGGTACCCCGGACCACCGTCGCCGAAGATCGTTGGTGCGCGGGCACGAAGCCGGGATGAGCCGTTCGGCCTACGTTGCGTGTATGGGTGAGAACGGTGGGATGCTCGCGTTGGTGCGGCTACGCCGAGGCGTCGTCGGCGAAAGCAGACGCGTCTGCCACCTGATCCCCGTCCCGCCCGCGGGCGCGGTGCCGGCGCAGCTGACGGCGCTCTGCGGCGAGGCGATCTTCCCCGGCGAGGCCGAAGTGCTCGACGGGCTGCGCGGGATGCCGTGCCACGCCTGCCTGATGGAGAGCGCGCCGTCGGGGCCGGGTCTGCTGGCGAACGCGGGCTGAGCCGAAACGGCCGCCGTGGCAAGCTGACGCGGTGATCGACGAGACGTCCCGGCCGGTGGTGGTGCTGCTGGCCCACCCCCGGCCGGGCAGCTTCAACCACGCGCTCGCCGCGAGAGTCTGCGACGCCCTGGCCCACGCCGGGCGGCCGGTGTTCTTCCACGACCTGTACGCCGAGGGCTTCGACCCGGTGCTCACCGCCGAAGAGGCGTACACGAGCGGGACCCGGGCGGAGGAGTTCCTCGCCGCCGAACCGGACCCGCTGGTGCGGCGGCACCGCGAAGAACTGGGCGAAGCCGGTGGGCTCGTCGCGATCCACCCGAACTGGTGGGGCAAGCCGCCGGCCATCCTCAGCGGCTGGCTCGACCGGATCCTCGTCCCCGGCGTCGCGTACCGCCTCGACGACGCCGGCGGCGCGCCGGAGTCGCTGCTCTCCCTGCGGCGGCTGCTGGTCGTGAACACGTCCGACACCTCCGAGGAGCGCGAGCGGACGCTCTTCGGCGACCCGCTCGAGGCGATCTGGAAGCGCTGTCTCGCGCCCTACCTCGGTGAGCCGGAGGTGCGCCGGCTGGTGCTGCGGGTGGTCGCCGACGCGGACGAGTGGCGCCGGGCCGGGTGGCTCGACGACGTCGGGACCGAGGTCCAGCACCTGTTCGGTGGTCACTGACCGGTTCCGGCCACTTCCGGTGAAGACCTTGAGCCGGTTTCGCGCGGCGTGCGATTCTCGGCTCGACCGCCACCGGAATCCGAGGGGGAACCGTGAGCATGCTCGAGCGCTTGGCCGAAGAACGCCGTCGCCGTCAGGGGAACACGCCGGAGGCGCCGGCCGGGCAGCAGTGGGGCACCTGCGTCAGCGTCCGGGACTCCGGCGATCGGCGCCGCAAGATCGCCCGGGTGCTGCTCGCGAGCGGCCTCGTCGTCACCGCCTACCTCCCGCTGAGCGTCGTCGCACCCGCGATCGACTCGCCGGTGCTCGTGCAGACCAAGGCGATCGGGGACTCGGAGCCGCCGAACGTCGCCATCGTCGCCTACTGATCGTCGTGCGCACCGTCTCACTGGTCACCCTGGGCTGCGCGCGCAACGAGGTCGACTCCGACGAGCTCGCCGCCCGGCTCGGCGGCTCGGGCTGGCGCCTCGCCGAACCGGGGGCCGAAGCCGACGTCGTCGTGGTGAACACCTGCGGCTTCATCGAAGCGGCGAAGAAGGAGTCGATCGACACGGTCCTCGCCGCGTCCGGCAAGGGCGCGAAGGTCGTCGCGGTCGGGTGCATGGCCGAGCGCTACGGCCGCGAACTCGCCGACGCGCTGCCGGAAGCCGACGCCGTCCTCTCGTTCGACGACTACCCGGAGATCGGCGACCGCATCGAGGACGTCCTCAATGGCCGGGCCGCACCAGCGCACACCCCGCGCGACCGGCGCACGCTGCTGCCGATCACGCCGGTGCGGCGGCCTGCTGTTTCCGCCGCCCACGTGCCCGGCCACGGGGGCCCGGCGAGTGGCCCGCGGGTCCTGCGGCACCGGCTCGGCGGCGGCCCGATCGCGCCGCTGAAGCTGGCGTCGGGCTGCGACCGGCGGTGCACGTTCTGTGCGATCCCGAGCTTCCGCGGCGCGTTCGTCTCGCGGCCGCCCGCCGAGATCCTCGCCGAAGCCGAGTGGCTCGCCGGGCACGGCGTGCGCGAGCTGGTGCTGGTCAGCGAGAACTCGACGTCGTACGGCAAGGACCTCGGCGACCTGCAGGCGCTGGAGAAGCTGCTGCCGAAGCTCGCCGGCGTCGCCGACCGCGTCCGGGTGAGCTACCTGCAGCCGGCCGAGCTGCGGCCCGGCCTCGTGGAGGCGATCGCCGGGACGCCGGGCGTCGCGCCGTACTTCGACCTCTCGTTCCAGCACGCGAGCGGGCCGGTGCTGCGCCGGATGCGCCGGTTCGGCGACCGGGAGCGCTTTCTGCAACTGCTCGAGCGGATCCGGGCGGTGGCGCCGGACGCCGGGGTGCGGTCCAACTTCATCGCGGGCTTCCCGGGCGAGACCGACGCCGACTTCGCCGAGCTGAAGCTGTTCCTGGAGCAGGCCCGGCTGGACGCCGCCGGCGTGTTCGGGTACTCGGACGAGGACGGCACCGAGGCCGCCGGCCTGCCGGACAAGGTCCCGGCCCCGCTGCTCGCCGAGCGCGTCGAGGAGCTGTCGGTCCTCGCCGACGACGTGGTCTCCCGCCGCGCGGAGGACCGGGTCGGCGCCGTCGTCGAGGTGCTCGTCGGGACCGGCGGCCACGGCTGGGCGGCGCACCAGGGACCCGAGGTCGACGGGCACGTGACGTTCGCCGGAGCGGCGCCCGAGCCGGGTTCGCTCGTCCGGGCCGAGGTGATCGGCACGCACGGCGTCGACCTCGAGGCCCGCCTCCTTACTGAAGACTGCTGAGGGCGAGCTTCGCCGCCTGGGCGATCAGCCGGTCGTCGGGATCCGCGTCCTTCTCCTTCTTGTCGGACATGACGACCAGCACGATCGGCGCGCGTCCCGGCGGCCACACGACGGCGATGTCGTTGCGCGTCGCGTATTCACCGGTGCCGGTCTTGTCGGCGACGGCCCAGCCCGCGGGCGTGCCCGCCCGGATCACGGCCGCGCCGGTGGTGTTGGCGCGCATCATGTCCGTGAGCACGGCGCGCTTGTCCGGCGGAAGCGCCGTGCCGAGGGTGAACGCGCGCAGGGTGGTGGCCATCGCGCGCGGGGTGCTCGTGTCGCGGACGTCGCCCGGCGCGAGGTCGTTGAGGCCGGGTTCGATCCGGTCGACGTGGGTGGTCGTGTCGCCGATCCCGCGCAGCGCGGCGGCGAGCCCGGGCGGCCCGCCGAGCTCCCGGAACAACAGGTTCGCGGCGGTGTTGTCGCTGTAGCGCATTGCCGCGTCCATCGCGTCGCGCAGGGAAATGCCGGTGGTGACGTGCTTTTCGGTGACCGGGGAGTTCGGCTGGAGGTCGGCGCGGGTGTACTTCAGCACCTTCGCCAGCCCGTAGAGGCTCGTGCGCTGGAGGACGGCCGCGGACGAGAACGCCTTGTGCGTCGAGGCGTAACCGAAGCGTTCGTCGGCGCGGTGGGCGAGTTCGCGTCCGGAGCCGGTGTCCACGGCGTACACGCCGAGGCGGGCGTCGAACTCACGCTCCAGGGGCGCGAAGTCCGCTTGCGGTGCGGCCACGGTTTTCGACGGGGCCGGCGTCGGTGTCTGTGTCGCTGGGGCCGGCGTGGGGGCCTCGGCGGCGCAGGCGGTCAGCGACACGAAGGCCAGCGCGGTGAGCGCGGCGCGGCGGACGTGGGGGAACGGCACAGGGCATCCTTTCCGATCTTGATCGACCTCCGCAGTCTCACGACGTTCGTCCATGCTGTCCAAGACGGAAATGCGCGGTTCGATGCCGGAATCGCATAGAGTGTGGTCGTGGACCTGGTCGGCGGCTGCAGGGCGTTCGTGAGCGTGAGCGAGGCGGGGAGCTTCACGGCGGGTGCGGCGGTCGCGCGCATCCCGCAGCCGGTCGCGAGCCGGCGCATCGCCGCGCTGGAACGGCACTTCGGCGAACGGCTCTTCGACCGGACGACCCGGCGGGCGCGGCTCACGCCGTTCGGGCGGGACGTGCTGCCCTCGGCCAAACGGCTCGTGCAGCTGGCCGACGCGCTGGACCACGACGCGCGGCGCGCGCGGCTGCGGCCGGTGCGCGTGGCCGTCCCGGACACCTGCGGCGTGCGCGAGCTGGCGGAGCTGGCCGCCGAGGCCCGCGCGCTGGAACTCCACCTGGAGTTCCGCGTCGCGCCGCCGGGGGAGCGGGCCGAGCTCGTCCGCACGCAGGAGGCGCGCGCGGCCCTCGTCGCCGTCCCGGCCGACGAGGGCGTGTGGTCCGTGCCGCTGGGGCTGGCCGGGGTGGTCCTGCCGCGGGCGCGGGTCGTGCACCTGGAGACCCTGCGGGCCGGCCGGTCCGGCGGTCCCCGGCGCCACGTGTGGATCCAGCCGGAGGACGACGTCCCGCACGTCCGCGACCGGGTGCTGCGGGTGCGGGACGCGGTCGGCCTGCCACCGTCCCAGGTCGCCGTCGCCGGCTCGCTGACCGCAGCCGCCGCGGCCGTGTTCGGTTCGGCGGACCTGCTGCTGTGCTCGGCCGTGCAGGCCGAGCAGCTGGGACTGCACTGGCGGCCGGTCGGCGAGATCTCGTTGTCGCGCGGCTACGGCGTCGCCGCCGGACTGGGCGAAGACGCCGAGCGGCTGCGCGACGGACTGTCTTCCGCGGTCGCACGGTGCCTGGGAGCCGAGGCGTGACCGCGGAAGGGCTGGTCCGTCAGTTGCGGACCGAGCTGGACGACGGCGGGCTGCGCGGTTCGTTCCTGGTCCGCGACCTGCGGTCCGGGCACGAACTGGGGATCGACCCGGACCGGGTGTACCCGATCGCGTCGCTGGTCAAGGTCCCCCTGGCGGCGGCGACCCTGGAGCGCATCCGCCGCGGCGAGCTGGACGGCGCGACGCAGCTGGAGGTCGCGCCCGGCGGGGTCACCACACCTGGGCCGATCGGGCTGACGCGATTCCGCCACCCGGCCCGGATCGCCGTCGACGACCTGCTCTACCTGAGCACGGCGCTGAGCGACGGCGTGGCGGCCGACGTCCTGTTCGGCCTGACGCCGCCGGACTCCGTCATGCGCACGCTGGACGGCTGGGATCTGCGCGGCATCGCCGTGCGGCACCTGATGGCGGACCTCGTCGACACCCCGGCCGAACGGTTCGACGCGGACGAGGTCGACCTGGCGCACGCGCTGGCCATCGGCGCGGGCACGGCCGGGCAGGGGCACCGGCTGGCGCAGCTCGACGTCACGCGAGCCAACGCGGCGTCGGCGCGGGCGGTCCTCGAGCTGCTGCAGGCGCTGTGGACGCCGTCGCGGATCGACCCTTCGGTGGCCGCTGGCGTCCGGAACCTGATGGCGCACAACGTGATCCGTCACCGCTTGACCCCGGACTTCGCCTCGGACGCGGCCCGCTGGTCGTCGAAGACGGGAACGCTGCTGAACCTGCGGCACGAGGCCGGGGTCGTCGAGCACGCGGAGGGGCGGGTGTTCGGGGTGGTGGCGCTGACGGAGTCCCGGGTCCCGGCGGTCCTCCAGCCCGAAGCGGACGCGCTGATGGCCCGGGTGGCCCGGGCGCTGCGCGATCACCTGCGCGGGGCGTGAATATCGGTGGGGTGCGCCGGACCCGGCCAACTCCACCTCGGCCACGGATCCGAACCCGGCCCATCCCGAGGTGCGCCCCCACCCACGTCGCCGCTGATGTCCCCGCCGGAGCGGCGGCTCAGGCCGGTGCCGTCACCCCGAACTCCACCTCCGCGGTCCGCACCGTCCCCGCCGTCCGGCCCGGCGCCGTGTGGAACTGCCAATACAGGTTCGTGTGCGCGATGACGTCCTCCGGCTTCGGAGCGCCGTACGACGACAGGTCTTCGGTCGTGTGCGCGTCGGCCACCAAGGTCGCGTCGTAGCCGCGGGTGATCGCGCCGTGCAGGGTGGACCTGATGCACGCGTCCGTCTGGGCGCCCGCCACCACCAGCCGGCCGATGCCGCGCGCCGCCAGCACCGCCTCCAGGTCGGTGTCCTCGAACGAGTCGCCGTAAACCTTGTGCACCAGCGGTTCCGGCTCGCGCCGCACCAGTTCCGGCACGTACTCCCAGACCTCGCTCTCGCGGGGCAGCTCGTCACTGGTGTGCTGCACCCACACCACGTCGGTGCCGCCCGAACGCGCCTTCTCGACCAAGGCGACGATGTTCGCGAGGACGGCCGAGCGGTCGTGGGCCTCCTTCATCACGCCGTTCTGCACGTCGACGATGAGGAGCGCGGTGTTCGGTCGATCGGTCAATGTGGTCATGCGGCCCACCCTAAACGCGGGCACCGACAGTTTCCGCGACGTAGCATGACCCGCCATGGACTACGGGATGCTGCTGCTCGGGGTCGTCCTGCTCGTCGTGGTCGTCGGCCTGGGATCGTCGGCCACCGAACGCAGGCTCAGCCGCCGGCTCGAGCGGATGGAACGGAAGCTGGACGCCATCGTCGCGCAGCTCGGCGTGACCGTCGAAGAGCCGGGGCTCGCCGAGGTCACCGCGTTGCTGCGCGAGGGCAAGAAGATCCAGGCGATCAAGACCTACCGCGAGCACACGGGCGCGGACCTGAAGGAAGCGCGCGACGCCGTGGAGCGGCTCGCCTAGGGCGCCCCGCCCACGTGCTTCGCCGAGACCGCTTCCCACACGGCGTCGAAGTTCTCGTACCGGTCGCCCTCGGTCAGGCCACCGAGCAAGCCGAGCACGGAATCGCCGCCGCCGGCCGCGGCCGCGCGCCGCAGGAGCTCGTCGCGGCCGCACGGGTAGGCGGTCTCGGCCAGGTGCTGTTCGAGGCTGGAACGGTCCGGTGCAGACATGATCCTCGCGTACCCGCAGCGCCCGACCCGAAACTCAGCCGGCGACGATCGTGTGACCGCCGCGCGGCACGAGCTCCCCGATCACCGGGTGCCCGGGCAGCTCCCCGGCGACCAGCAGCCCGCCGGACGTCTGCGCGTCGGCCAGCAGCAGCGCCTCGTCCTCCGAGATCCGGGAGAGGTCCACGTGCGGCCGGACCCAGTCGAGGTTGCGGCGCGTGCCGCCGCTGACGTACCCGTCGCGCAGCGCCTCGCGCGCGCCCTCGACGTAAGGCACGGCCGCCGGGTCGAGGCGCGCGGTGACGCCGCTCGCCCTGGCCAGCTTGTGCAGGTGGCCGAGCAGGCCGAAGCCGGTGACGTCGGTGGCGCAGACGGCCCCGGCGGCGAGCGCGGCTCGGGCGGCGGCGTCGTTCAACGTCGTCATGACGTCGATCGCCTGCGCGAACCGTTCGCCGGTGGCCTTGTGCCGCGAGTTCAGCACGCCGATGCCGAGCGGCTTGGTCAGCGTCAGCGGCACGCCCGCGCGCCCGGCGTCGTTGCGCAGCAGCCGCGCGGGATCCGCGATGCCGGTGACGGCCAGCCCGTACTTCGGCTCCGGGTCGTCGATGCTGTGCCCGCCGGCCAGGTGGCAGCCCGCCTTGCCGCAGACGTCGAGTCCACCGCGCAGCACCTCGCCCGCCAGCTCGAACGGCAGCGTCTCCCGCGGCCAGCCGAGCAGGTTGACCGCCACCACCGGCGTGCCACCCATCGCGTAGACGTCGGAAAGCGCGTTGGCCGCGGCGATCCGCCCCCAGTCGTAGGCGTCGTCGACGACCGGGGTGAAGAAGTCGGTGGTCGCGATGAGCGCGGTCGACCCGGAGATCCGGACGACGGCCGCGTCGTCACCGGTGTCGAGGCCGACGAGCAGCTCGCCGGCCGGGTCGGTGGGGGAGCTGCCGGTGAGGCCGCGGACGGCCTCCTCCAGCTCGCCGGGCGGGATCTTGCACGCACAGCCACCGCCGTGCGCGTACTGCGTCAGTCGAAGCGCCACCGGTTCATCGTGCCCGCCGGCCCGGAACTTGGCAGGATGGTTCCCATGGTGCAGGGAGGCGTATCCGGCCTGGTGACCGGCACGGTCTTCAAAACCGGTGAACGGCAGGTCCTGTCGTTGGCGGGTTCGATTCCCGTCCGCCTCCGCCATGCCTGACCCCCGCCGCGCGATCCCGCGGACCGACGCGCTGCTGGCCGAGCCCCGGATCGCCAAGTTCGCCGGGACGCTCGGCCGGGACCTGGTGAAAAACGCGATCCAGGATGCCCAAAAGGCCGCGCGAGCCGGTGAGATCGCCGCGGCCGACGTCGTCGACGTCGTCCTCGCGCGGCTCCCGGCGAACGCGGGGTCGCTGCGGCCGGTGGTCAACGCGACCGGCGTCGTCGTGCACACCAACCTCGGCCGGGCCCCGCTGTCCGCGGCCGCGCTCGACGCCCTGGCGGCGGCCGGGGGCGCCACCGACGTCGAGTTCGACCTGGCGACCGGCGAGCGGGCCCGGCGCGGCCGGGGTGCCCTCGCCGCGCTGGCCGCGGCCGTCCCGGACGCCGGCGCCGTGCACGTCGTCAACAACAACGCGGCCGCTCTGCTGCTCTGCGCGCTCGCGCTGGCCCCGGGCCGGGAGATCGTCGTCAGCCGGGGTGAGCTGGTCGAGATCGGGGACGGTTTCCGCATCCCCGACCTCCTCGCGTCGACCGGCGCCCGGCTGCGCGAGGTCGGCACCACGAACCGGACATCGGTGCGCGACTACGCCGATGCCGTCGGCCCGGACACCGGGTTCGTGCTGAAGGTGCACCCGTCGAACTACCGGGTCACCGGCTTCACGTCGGAAGCGTCGCTCGGCGAGCTGGCCGGGCTCGGCGTCCCCGTGGTCGCCGACATCGGGTCCGGCCTGCTGGCGCCGAACCCGCTCCTGCCGGACGAACCGGACGCCGCGAGCGCGCTGCGGGCGGGCGCCACGGTCGTCACGGCCAGCGGCGACAAGCTGCTCGGCGGCCCGCAAGCCGGCCTCCTGTTCGGCGACGCCGACGTCGTCGAACGGCTGCGGCGGCACCCGGCCGCGCGGGCGTTGCGCGTCGACAAGCTCACGCTCGCCGCGCTCGAAGCGACGCTGCGCGGGCCGCGACCGCCGGTGCTCGAAGCCCTCGACGCGTCCGTCCCGGACCTTCGGCAGCGGGCGGAAACCCTGGTCCGGGCGCTGGAGGGCATCGACGCCCGGGTGGTTTCGACGCGATCGGCGGTCGGCGGCGGGGGAGCACCCGGCGTCGAACTGCCCAGCGTCGCGGTGAGCCTGCCCGCGCGGTACGCCGTCGCGCTGCGGACGGGCGACCCGGCGGTCGTCGGCCGGGTCGAGCGGGACCGGTGCCTGCTCGACCTGCGGACCGTGCGGCCGGAAGAGGACGCGAAGCTCCGGGAAGCCGTCCGCCGATGCGGGTGATCGTCACCGCCGGGCACGTCGACCACGGGAAGTCGACGCTGGTCCGGCGGCTGACCGGGATGGAGCCGGACCGGTGGGCCGAGGAACGCCGCCGCGGGCTCACCATCGACCTCGGGTTCGCCTGGACGCGGATCGGCGACGAGGACGTCGCGTTCGTGGACGTCCCGGGCCACGAACGGTTCGTGCCGAACATGCTGGCGGGCGCCGGTCCCGCGCCGGCGGTGCTGTTCGTGGTCGCGGCCGACGAGGGCTGGATGCCGCAGTCGGCCGAGCACCTCGCCGCGCTCGACGCGTTCGGCGTCCGGCGCGGGCTGCTGGTCGTCACGAAGGCCGACCGGGCCGATCCGGCGGCCGCGACCGAGGCCGCTGTGCAGGAGATCGGCCGGACGTCGCTGGGCGCGGTGCCGAGTGTCGCCGTCAGCGGGAGAACCGGTGCGGGGTTCGACGAGCTGCGGTCGGCGATCACCGCGCTTGTCGGCGGCCTGCCGGCGCCCGACCCCAGCGCCGACGTCCGGCTGTGGATCGACCGGGCGTTCACCGTTTCCGGGGCGGGCACGGTCGTCACGGGCACCCTCGCCGGGGGGACGATCGCCGTCGGCGACGAGCTGCTGCTCGGGGACGCGCGCGTGAAGGTCCGCGGCCTGCAAGCGCTCGGCGAGCCGCACGACCGGGTGACGGCCGTGGCCCGGGTGGCGGTGAACCTCCGCGGCACCGCGCGCGCCGACGTCGGACGCGGCGACGTCCTGCTCACCCCGGGCCGCTGGCACGCGACGGCCGAGTTCGACGTCCGGCTGCGCGGTGTGCCGGCCGCCGACCTGCACCGGAACCTGGTGCTGCACCTGGGAACCGCGGCGCTGCCGGTACGGATCCGTCCACTGGGGACGGACACCACGCGGCTTGCCACGACCGTCGCGCTGCCGCTGCGCGTGGGCGACCGCGGGCTGCTGCGCGACCCCGGCGAGCACCGGATCGCGGCCGGGTTCGACGTGCTCGACGTCCGGCCGCCTTCGCTGGCTCGCCGTGGCGCGGCGCGGGCGCGCGGCGACGAGTTGGCTTCACCCGACCTCGCCGAGGCCTACTTGCGCCGCGTCGGTTTCGTGCGGGCCGCGGACTTCGCGGCGATGGGGCTGCCCGAGACGGGCGACCGGGTGGGCGACTGGCACGTCGACCCGCCGCGGTTCGCCGGGCTGCGCGCCGAGGCCGCGGCGATCGTGCGGGGCTGGGACGCCCTCGCCGCGGGCATGCCGGTGAAGGCGCTGCGGCAGCGCCTCGGCCTGCCGGCGCCGGAACTGGTCGGCCCGCTGCTGGCGGGCAGTGGGTTCGAGGTGACGGGCGGACTCGTCCGGCGGCCCGGAGCAGGTCTGGCTCCGGCGGTGGAGAAGGCCCTGGAAACGGTGACGAAACGGCTCGCCGAGCACCCGTTCCGCGCCCCGGAGGCGGACGACCTGCGCGCGCTGGGCCTGGGCCGCCGCGAGCTGGCGGCGGCCGTCCGCCTCGGCCGGCTGACGGCGGTGGCTGAAGGAGTGGTGCTGGGGCCGGACGCTCCGGAGCGGGCGGCCGCCGAGCTGCGCGCGCTGCCCCAGCCGTTCACGGTCTCGGAGGCCCGGCGGGCGCTGGACAGCACCCGCCGGGTGATGATCCCGCTGCTGGAACGCCTCGACGCGGCGGGTTTGACGGAACCGCTCGGTGACGGGACTCGCCGCACGGTGGGCTGAAAGGTCTTGAATGAGTCTTTCAGGACCTCCGAAGACCTGAATGACTCATTCAAGACCTTTGGGCGGGGGTGCGACGCTCCGGAACGTCATGAACGGGTCGTTCATGACGCCGGGCCAGGGCCAGCGCCAGGGCGGCCAGGGGCGAGCGGCGCGGGTGATGTCTTGAATGACCCATTCAGGTCGCCGGATGTCTTGAATGACTCATTCAAGACACCTGGGCGGGGCGGGCGGTCGCCGGGGCGGCGCACGAGAAGCGACCCGCCCGCCGAACCGTCGCGAATGACCCACTCGCGGCGTCCGGCGTCCCGAATGAGTCATTCGCGGCACGAGCCTCGACCGCTCGGCGAACGGACTCGGCGGAAGGGTGGTTGAACCTGCGTTCCGCGGGTATCGCTACTACCGTGCCCAGCATGAGCGTCCGGAAGTGGATCGAAGGCTGGCCGGTGTACCGGCAGCTGACCGGTCCCGACCGGACTGCGCGCGCCGCGGCGGCCAAATCGGATGGTTCGGAAAAATGGCACGCCCGGACCGAAGATGCCGACAAGGTGGTCAAGTCGGTCTGCCCGTACTGCGCCGTCGGCTGTGGCCAGAAGGTCTACGTCAAGGACGGCCGCGTCACGCAGATCGAGGGTGACCTCGATTCGCCCATCTCCCGCGGTCGGCTGTGCCCGAAGGGGTCGGCCAGCAAGCAGCTCGTGACCAGCCCGAGCCGCGTGACCGAAGTTCTCTACCGCCGCCCCTACGGCACCGACTGGGAGCGCCTGCCCCTCGACAAGGCGATGGACATGATCGCCGACCGGGTCCTCAAGACCCGCGACGAGACGTGGCAGGCGGCCGACGACCAAGGGCGTCCGCTGAAGCGCACCCTCGGCTTCGCCAGCCTGGGCGGCGCGACGCTGGACAACGAAGAGAACTACCTGATGAAAAAGCTGTACACCGCGCTCGGCGCGATACAGATCGAAAATCAGGCCCGTATTTGACACTCCGCCACGGTTCCCGGTCTGGGGACCTCCTTCGGTCGTGGAGGCGCCACGACGTTCCAGCAGGACCTCGCCAACGCCGACTGCATCGTCATCCAGGGCTCGAACATGGCCGAGTGCCACCCGGTCGGGTTCCAGTGGGTGATGGAGGCGAAGGCCCGCGGCGCGAAGATCATCCACGTCGACCCGCGGTTCACCCGCACCAGCGCGGTTTCGCACGTCCACGCGGCGTTGCGCGCCGGGACGGACATCGCGTTCCTCGGTGGCCTGATCAACTACGTCCTGTCCGAAGAGAAGGACTTCCGGGAGTACGTCCTGGCCTACACGAACGCGGCCGCCATCCTGCGTGAGGACTTCGCCGACACCGAAGACCTCGACGGCGTCTTCTCGGGCTACGACCCCGAGCGCCGCCAGTACGACATGACGACGTGGGAGTACGAGGGCGCGGCGACCGTGCCGGCGGCCGGGTCGACCGACCCCGAGCAGCCGGGCGAGCCCGGTTCGGAGAGCCAGCACGGCGGCGAAGGCCACCAGAGCACCGCCCGGGCCGACACCTACGGCAGCGGCGGCGCGGCGGTCGGTGCCAAGCCGAAGACCGACGAGACCCTGCAGCACCCGCGGTGCGTCTTCCAGGTGCTCAAGCGCCACTTCGCCCGGTACACGCCGGAGATGGTCGCCGACGTCTGCGGCCTGCCGGTCGAGCAGTTCCGCGAGATCGCCGAGGCGGTCACCGCGAACTCCGGCCGCGACCGGACGACGGCGTGGGTGTACTCCGTGGGCTGGACGCACCACACGGTCGGCGCGCAGTACATCCGGACGGCGTCGATCCTGCAGACGCTGCTCGGCAACATCGGCCGGCCCGGCGGCGGCATCCTCGCGTTGCGCGGCCACGCCAGCATCCAGGGCTCCACCGACATCCCGACCCTGTTCAACCTGCTGCCGGGCTACATCCCGATGCCGCACGCGCACCAGCACCAGAGCCTCGACGAATTCGTCGCGGCCGACGCGGGCAAGACCGGCTTCTGGGGCAACATGCGCTCCTACACGGTCAGCCTGCTCAAGTCGTACTGGGGTGATGCGGCGCAGCCGCACAACGACTTCCGGTTCGGCTACCTGCCGCGGCTGACCGGTGACCACGGCACCTACGCGACCGTCCAGAAGCAGATCGAGGGGGAGTGCAAGGGGTACTTCCTGGTCGGCGAGAACCCGGCGGTCGGCTCGGCCAACGGCAAGTTCCAGCGGCTCGGCCTGGCCAACCTCGACTGGCTGGTCGTCCGCGACCTGCAGCTGATCGAGAGCGCGACGTTCTGGAAGGACGGCCCCGAGATCGAGACCGGCGAGCTGAAGCCGGACGAGATCGGCACCGAGGTCTTCTTCCTGCCCGCCGCCGCGCACACCGAGAAGGACGGCAGCTTCACCAACACCCAGCGGCTCCTGCAGTGGCACCACAAGGCCGTCGAACCGCCCGGCGACGCCCGCAGCGACCTGTGGTTCTACTACCACCTGGGCCGGATCATCCGGGAACGGATCGGCGACGACCCGCGCGACGCGCCGATCCGCGACCTCACCTGGAGCTACCCGGTCGAGGGCGAGACCGACGACCCCAGCGCCGAATCCGTGCTCGCCGAAATCAACGGTCACGGCCCCGGCGGCCCGCTCTCGGCGTACACCGAACTGAAGGACGACGGCTCGACAGCGTGCGGCTGTTGGATCTACTGCGGCGTGCGTGCCGGCGGGAAGAACCAGGCCGCGAACCGGCAGCCGGGCCAGGAACAGGACTGGGTCGCGAAGGGCTGGGCCTGGGCGTGGCCGGCGAACCGGCGGATCCTCTACAACCGCGCCTCGGCCGACCCGGACGGCAAGCCGTGGAGCGAGCGGAAGAAGCTGCTCAGCTGGGACCCCGAGCAGGGCAAGTGGGTCGGGCCGGACGTCCCGGACTTCGAGCCGACGAAGGCGCCGGACCACGTGCCGCCCGAGGGTGCCAAGGCGCAGGACGCGCTCGGCGGGCGCGACCCGTTCATCATGCAGACCGACGGCAAGGCGTGGCTCTACGTCCCGGCCGGGCTGGCCGACGGCCCGCTGCCGGCGCACTACGAGCCGTTCGAGAGCCCGGTGGAGAACGCCCTGTACAGCCAGCAGGAGTCGCCGACGCGCCAGACGCTCGAAAGCCCGTCGAACCCGTACAACCCGGCGCGAAGCGAGGTCTACCCGTACGTGTTCACCACCTACCGGCTCAGCGAGCACCACACGGCCGGCGGGATGAGCCGGACGCTGCCGTACCTGTCGGAGCTGCAGCCGGAGTTCTTCTGCGAGGTCTCCCCGGCCCTGGCCGCCGAGCGCGGCCTGGAGAACGGCGGCTGGGCGACGATCATCTCCGCGCGGACGGCGATCGAGGCCCGCGTTCTCGTCACCGACCGCGTGAAGCCGCTGAAGGTCCGCGGCCGGACCATCCACCAGATCGGCCTGCCCTACCACTGGGGCCCGAACGGCCTGTCCCGCGGCGACGCGGCCAACGACCTCCTCGCCATCGTGATGGACCCGAACGTGCACATCCAGGAATCCAAGGCGGCCACCTGCGACATCCGGCCGGGGCGCCGTCCGCGCGGCGCCGCGCTGCCGGAGTTCGTGGCCGAGTACCGGAGGCGAGCCGATGGCTGAGTACGGCACCCAGCCCCGGATGGGGTTCTTCACCGACACGTCGGTGTGCATCGGCTGCAAGGCCTGCGAAGTCGCGTGCAAGGAGTGGAACGGCGTGCCCGAAGCGGGCGGGCTCGACCTCCTGGGCATGTCCTACGACAACACCGGCGCTCTGGGCTCGAACACGTGGCGCCACGTGGCTTTCGTCGAGCAGCCGAAGCCCGCCGAGCCCAACGAATCCACTGTGGACCTCGGGATGCCGGACGTCGGCGCGCCGGCGCAGGACGAGCCCGGCGTCCGCTGGCTGATGTCGAGCGACGTCTGCAAGCACTGCACGCACGCCGCCTGCCTGGACGTCTGCCCGACCGGCTCGCTGTTCCGCACCGAGTTCGGCACCGTCGTCGTGCAGCAGGACATCTGCAACGGCTGCGGCTACTGCGTCCCGGCGTGCCCCTACGGCGTCATCGAAAAGCGCGAGAGCGACGGCCGCGCGTTCAAGTGCACCCTCTGCTACGACCGGCTGGGCGCGGGCATGGAACCCGCCTGCGCCAAGGCGTGCCCGACCGACTCCATCCAGTTCGGCGAGCTGGACGAGCTGCGCGAACGCGCCGACGAGCGCGTGAAGACGCTGCACGACTCGGGCGTTCCCGCGGCCCGGCTCTACGGCCACGACCCCGAGGACGGTGTCGGCGGCGACGGGGCGTTCTTCCTGCTGCTGGACGAACCCGAGGTCTACGGGCTGCCGCCGGACCCGGTGGTCACCACGCGGGACCTGCCCGCGATGTGGAAGCGGGCCGCGGTGACGGCGGCCGGCGTGGCCGTGGCGGTCGCCGCGTCGTTCCTGGGACGGCGCCGATGAGCCCGCGCCGCGAACGGACGATGGTCGAGCCGGCCGAGTTCAAGTCCTACTACGGCCGGCCGATCCTCAAGGAGCCGGCCTGGAAGCAGCCGGACGTGCCGCTGTACCTGTTCCTCGGCGGCGCGGCGGGCGCGTCGGCGACGATGGCCGTGCTCGCCGACGTCACCGGGCGCCCGGGCCTGGCCCGCGTCGGCAAGCTGGTCGCGTCCGGCGGGTCGCTCGCGAGCGTCGTGGCGCTGGTCCACGACCTGGGGAAGCCGACGCGGTTCCTGCACATGCTGCGGGTGCTCAAGCCGACGTCGCCGCTCTCGGTGGGGTCGTGGATCCTGTCGCCGTTCTCCGGGCTGGCCGCGGTGGCGGCGGCGTCCGAGGTGACCGGGCGGCTGCCGCGGATCGGCCGGCTGGCGGGGGTGGCCGCGGGCGTGCTGGGCCCGGCGATGTGCACGTACACGGCGGTGCTGCTGGCGGACACGGCGACGCCGTCGTGGCACGAGGCCCACGGCACGCTCCCGGTGCTGTTCGCGGGCAGCGCGATGACGAGCGGCGCGGGCGCGGCCCTGCTGGCGGTTCCGGCCGGCGAGATCGGCCCGGCGGTCCGGGCCGGCCTGGTGGGCGCGGTCGCGGAGCTGGTGGCCGAGCACCACCTGGAGACGGGGCTGGGCCTGGTGTCGGAGCCGTACCGGACGGGCCGCGCGGGCAAGTTGCTCAAGGCGGCAAAGGCGTTGACAGCGGCCGGCGCGGGGCTTTCCCTGCTGGCGCGGCGGAACCGGGCCGCGGGCATGCTCGCGGGCGCGGCTTACCTGGCTTCCGGACTGTGCACGCGGTTCGGCGTCTACGCGGCCGGCGTCGAATCCACAAAGGACCCGAAGTACGTGGTGATCCCGCAGCGGGAGCGGCTGGAGCGCCGGTCCGCGCAGCGGTGAAAGGCAAACTGCCGCACCCCGGAAGCCGGGGTGCGGCAGCGTGAGGAACGGCGTCAGTCCTTGTTCGTGACACCCTTGACGGCGTCCTTGACCTTCTCGCCGGCCTGCTTCAGCGAACCCTTGGCCTGGTCGGACTTACCCTCGGCCTGCCACTGCTCGTTGCCCGTGGCGTCGCCGACGGCTTCCTTGGCCCGGCCCTTGAGCTCTTCGCCCTTGTTTTCCATCTTGTCGTTCATGAGGTGCACCTTCCGTCGCGGCGACATTTCCGGATCGGCCAGTCGCCAAAAGGGCCTTGACTCTTGGTTACCCACTCACGGCGCGCGTACACATCACAGCTCGACGAGCGCGGTGAGGACCGTCACGCCCACCAAGAGCCACGCGACGTAGTCCCCGACGTGGCCCGAATGGCCGCGGTGCAGGACGTCCAGGGCCGTCCGGACCGGGCGCGGCCACGACGGGAGCCGGTGCGGCCAGAGGGCCGCCACGGCGATGCCGAGCGCCAGCAGCACCGTGATGCCGGCGGACAGCAGGCCGGACGACGTCCATTCCGCCGTGACGGGAGGCAGCGACCCGGGTGACCCGATGGCGGGCAGGACGTCGTGCAGGTACCCGTCGCGGTCGGCGTCCTGGCGCCCGGCCGTGACGGCGGCATCGCGCAGCCAGGGGACCGTGCCCACGGCGAGCGCGGCGGCCAGGACCGCGACGATCGCGCCGGTCATCGTCGCCGGGGTGCGCTCGATGCGGCCGCCCGTCTCGGGTTCCTCGTCCGTCCCGCTGGTCCGGTCGCCGTCGTCGCGGCGCGGGGGCCCGCCCAGTCCGAAGTAGACACCCAGGCCGGCGCGCAGGACCGCGGCCGCCGTCACCGCGGTGACGGCCACGGACACCACCACCAGCCAGCCGTACCCGGTGTGCTCGAGGGCGTGTTCCGCGACGTCGTTGCCGAACGCGACGCCGAACGGCGGCAACCCGGCCAGCACCAGTGCCGCCAGCACGAACAGCCCGCCTTCGAGACGCGAATGGCCGCACTTGCCGAACAACTCGTCTTCGTCGACGCTGCCGTAGCGGTCCTTCAGCACCCCGACGAGCAGGAACAATGCCGCCTTGGCCCCGGCGTGCCCGGCGACCGCCAGCACGAACCCCGTGCTCGCCCCGCCGTCGGCGGCGGCCAGGCCGCACAGGAACAAGCCGGTGTGGGCAATGGTCGAGTAGGCCAGCAGCCGTTTGAGGTGGCGCTGGGTGAAGCACAGGACGGCGCCGAGCACCGCGCTGCCGATCCCGAGCACCAGCAGCACCCGGGCGAACGCGCCGTCGTCGAGCACGCCGCCGAACACCGTGCGCCGGACCCGCAGCACGCCGTAGACGCCCAGCTCGACCATGACACCGGAGAACAGCACGCACACCGGCGTCGGCGCGACCGCGTGCGCGTCGGCGAGCCAGAAGTGGAACGGCACCGCGGCCGCCTTCACGAGCAGACCGGTGCAGACGAGCACGAACGCGGCGAGCACCAGCGCGTCCGCGGGCTTTCCGTCGAGAGCGACGCCGAGCTGGGCCAGCCCGAGCTGGCCGCCGCGCGCGTAGAGCAGGCCGATGCCCATCAGCGTGAAGTACGCGCCGAGGGAGTTCACGACGCCGAAGTTCAGCGCGCCCTGGACGGAGTCGGCCTCCTCGACGCGGTACCCGGTGAGCGCGTAGGCGACGCCGCTCATCAGCTCGAAGAAGACGAACAGGGTGAACAGGTCCCCGGTGAGCAGGAAGCCGAGCATGCCGGTCAGGAACAGCAGCATCATCGCGTGGTAGCGCGCTTCGACCGCCTCGAAGTAACGCCAGCTGTAGACCAGCGCGCACGTCGTCAGGAACGACGCCAGCAGGGCAAGGGTGGTGTTGAGGCCGTCGGCGGCCATGACGATGCCGAGGGACCGGGCGCCGTCGGGCCGCTGCCCGCCGAGCCAGCTCACCACCCGGCCGTGCTGGACGCCCACGAGCAGCACCGCGGTCGCGACCGTGACGGCCAGCGCCGCGGTCGTCGCGACGGCGTCGGCCACCACCCGCGGCAGCTTGACGCCCAAGCCGAGCAGCACGCACGCGGCCAGCAGCGGCAGGGCGACGACGAGGGCCGGGAGCGCGGTCATCGCCTCAGCCGCGCAGCGCGCGCAGCTCGTCGGGATCGACCGTCCCGTGGCGCTTCGAGATCTGGATGGTCAGGCCGAGCAGGAGCGCGGTGATCGTCGCCGACACGACGATGTCGGTGAGCGTCATCGCCTGCACCATCGGGTCGACCACGGGCTGCTGCTGGTCCTGGACGACGATCGGCGCGCCGGCCTGGTCCTGGTAGCCGATGCCGAGCAGCAGCACGTACGTCCCGGCTTGGGCCACCGAGAGCGAGACGACGGTGTGGACGAGGTGGCGGCTGCGCACGATGCCGATCGCGCCGATCAGCAGCAGCCACCCGGCCACGCCGTAGCAGGCCATGCCCACGACGCCGCTCACGAGGCCTCCTCCCGGATCAGGCCCTGGCCGAGGAACTGGGCCAGCAGCACCACGAGCCCGGCGGCGACCTCGATCCCGATCAGCACGCTCAGCACCGGCACGGTCCCGGCCGAGAGCAGCGAGCCGAACTCGCCCTTCGGCAGGACGTTGGCCAGGAACGCGCCGCCCGCGACCAGCCCGGTGAGCCCGGCGACGACGTACAGGCCGGTGGCCGCCGCTTCGGCGTATTCGCACCAGTCGATCGGGCGCAGCCGCGCGAGCGCCGGGTAGCTGCCGGAGATGTAGAGCAGGTGCCAGCCGGTGGCCAGCACGACCCCGCCCTGGAAGCCGCCGCCCGGGGTGAGGTGGCCGTGCACCACGACGTCGACGCCGAGCAGGAGGGTCACCGGTAGCATCAGGTAGCCGGCGAGCTTGACGACGGGCATGACGTACCCGCGCTGGGGCTCGATCCGCTGTCGTTCCTCTTTGGACGGTTGGAGCAGCGAGAGCGTGCCGACGACCGCGGCCGCGACGATGGTCTCCTCGCCGAGGGTGTCCAGCGCGCGCAGGTCGAAGTTGACCGACGAGACGAGGTTCGGCGTCGCGCGCGCGATCGCGGCGGGGAGCGCGAGGTCGCGGTAGGCGTGCAGGGCACCGCCGAACTCGGGCATCCGCAGGAAGGCCGTCACGAGCAGGACGGCGACGCCGAGCGCGCCGGCCGCGCACAGCCACGTCCGGGCCCGCAGCGTCATCGCCCGCCCACCTTCCGGATGGTGAGCAGCACGAGCAGCGGCACCACGGCCGCGCCGACGGCCAGTTCCGACAGTGCGACGTCCGGCGCCTGGAGCGCGACGAACAGCAGGGCCAGGCACAGGCTGAACAGCGAGAGCGTGATCGCCTGGCGCCGCGGGTCCGGGGTGGCCACGACCGCGAACCCCGCGACGGCGACGAACGCGAGGGCGACGAGCAGCACGACCGTCGTCACGACGGCAGGTCCTCGTCGATCGCACCCTGCCGCTGCGCCTCGACGCGGCCCGCGGCGGACTGCAGCACCGGGCCGGTCACCGCCAGCAGCACGACGGTGAGCAGGATGGCTCCCGACGCCAGCGTCCAGCCGTTCGCCAGGGCCAGCCCGAGCCCGACGAGTGGCGCGCCGAGTGTGGTCACCGGCGCGAGCAGGTGCAGCCGGTTGAGCAGGGTGCGCGCCCGCAGCATCGCCAGTGCCGAGACCACGACGACGGCGACTCCGGCGAAGACGAGGACCTGCGCGGCGACCGTCATTCCGTCGTCCCCAGCAGCCGGATGAACAGCAGCGTGCCGGCGAAGGCCAGCACGGTCAGCGTCAGCGGCAGGATCACCGCGCTCGACGGGCCGTAGGCCTGCACGAGCAGGAGCAGCGTGAGCACGGTGACCGGGCCGGCTAGCTGCAGCCCGGCGAGGCGCCCGATGGCGTCGCCGCGCGCGGCCAGCCACAGTGCCGGGCCGAGGCCGCCCGCCATGAGCAGCACGGCGGCCACCAGCCAGCCGGTCACCGGCGCACCTCGTCCAGGACGCGTGAGTCACCCTCGAGCAGCCGGTGGACGACGAGCTCGCGGTCGGCTGGGGCGTTTTCGGGCGTGGCGACGACCATCGTGCCGGGCGTGCTGCCGACGACGAGGGCCGCGCAGGCCGCCCGGGCCTCGTGAACCGCGTCGGGTTCGCCGGGCAGGCTCACCGTGGCGAACCGGCCCGCATGCGGATGTCGCACGACCTTGACCAGCACCTGGGCGGATTCGCGGACCGCCGCTCCGGGCACGGCGAGCAGCCACCGGAACCAGCGCGCCCGGGGCCGCCAAGCGCCACTGACGGCCTTGCGCGCGGCGCGGGCGGCGAACGCGCACGGCACCGCCGCGACGGCCGCGGCCACGATCTCCGGCAGCGACGGCGTCGACAGCGTCAGGACCCACAGGCCGGTCAGGCCGAGCCACCAGGGCAGCACCTCGGATGTCACCCGCACGTCCGGCGGGGTACCCCGCGGGTCTCCGCGCCAACCGGGGTCAGCGGGCCGGCAGGTGGCCGCCCATCCGCTCGATCCGTTGGATCGCCGGCTCGGCGAGGATGCCGTGGACCAGCACCGATACGGCGACGGCGAGCGCGCCGACCCGCCACAGCACGTCCTGGTGGTCCACCGGCAGCCGGTTGATCGCGTAGGCGAGGTAGTAGAGCGTGCCGATGCCGCGGACGCCGAAGAACGCGATGGCGAGCTTCGCGGGCCGCCCGGCCGAGGACCCGAGCAGCGTCACCCAGCCGACCAGGGGGCGCACCACCAGCACCGCGACCACGGCGATCACCACCTCCAGGGGACGGAGGCCGAGCAGCAGGCCGTCGCCGATGGCGAGACCCAGCCCGAGCAGGGCGAGCGGCACGAAGAGCCGTTCGAGCTGGTGGCCGAAGGCGTGCAGGACGCCGTGGTAGTCGTGCTCCCGCTCCTGCTTGCGGACCACCACCGCGGCGGTGAACACGGCGACGAAGCCGTTGCCGTGGGCGAACTCCGCCAGCGCGTACGGCAGGAAGGCCAGGGCCAGCAGGACCAGACCGTCGCCGTATTCGGCGAGCCGGAGCCGGTCCGACGCCGTGTGGAAGATCGCCCAGCCGAGCCCGCGCCCGGCGACGAGGCCGATCACCACGCCGGTCGCGACGGGCAGCAGCAGGTCGACGAGCGCCCAGGAGACGTCGAGATTCGGACGGCTGCCTGCCATCGCCAGCCCGAGCAGGACGAACGGCATGGCCAAGCCGTCGTTGAGCCCCGCTTCGGTGGTCAGCGTGAAGCGGATTTCGTTGTTCCTGGCCAGGTCCGGCTCGACGTCGGGGTGCGGCACGCCGATGTCACCCGCCAGCACCGGGTCGGTCGGCGCCAGCGCCGCGGCCAGCAGCAGCGCGACTCCCGGCGCCAGCGCGAGCCACCAGTAGCCCAGCGCGGCGATCGCGAGGATCGACAGCGGCATGGTCAGCGCGAGCAGCCGCCACGTCGAGCCCCAGCGCTTCAGGCCGAACGGGCGGTCGACGGACAGGCCGGCCCCGGCGAGCGCGACGAGAATACCCAGCTGGGTGAAGGACTCCACGCCCTCCAGGTGGGCGGCCGGGTCGCTCCAGCCGTTGCCGTAGGGCGCGGGCAGCGGCAGCAGGCCCAGGACGATCCCGGCGATCAGCATCACCAGCGGGACCGAGAACGGCCGGTCGGCCACCAGTTTCGGCACGATCGCCGCGGCCAGGGCGAGCAATCCGGCCACGCCGAACAGCACCGTCAACGACGACAAGGTTCCTCCTGCCCGCTCGTGCCGTGCCGCCCGGGCGGGAGGTGGCGTGCGCGGTTCCCGGCCGAGCGTGAGCCGGGATCCGCCGATGCCCCGCCCGGCCGGATGCGGGTAGCGTGACCGGGAGGTGGCGTCGCGTCCCGGGTTCCCGGGGGTGCGCGCGGCGAAACCGGTGAGGAGGCGCCGTGACGGCGGCGAACGGGGCCGCGCGGCCCTGCCGGTTCTGCGGCACGGTGCGCGGCCCGCGGGTCCCGGGCAAGGCCGGGCCGATCTGCCTGGACTGCGTGCGGGCCGGGCTGCGGGTGGTCCGCGACGGCGCCGACCGGGAGACGCCGGGCGGGGACGTGCTGGCGGCGGTGACGTCGCCGCTGGCCGCGGTCTGCGAGTTCTGCGGCCGCCGCGAACGCCGGACGTTCCTCGGCCTGCGGCGCCCGCTGCTGCGCGTCACGTGCGCCCAGCGGGACGCGGTGATCTGCGTCGACTGCCTGGACCACGCCGGGGACGTGCTGAACCTCGCGCTGCGTCACTGATCGCGTTTCCGGCCTGCTGGCGCGGGTAACCAGGCGAGATGACTGCTACCCAAGTGACCCGACCGGCGACCGCTTCGGTGGCGGAGACCCTCCGGGTCGCGTTCGAGGTTGCCCTGCCCACGCTGGCCGACGGGGTGATCAAACGTCGTCCCGCGGCGATGGCCGTGGCCGGCAAGCTGCGGGCCGACCGCGCGGGCGTCAGGCTGCTGGCGAAGCTGCGGGCCCGGCACAACGGGCGGCCGCTGAGGCTGCGCGTGCCCGGCCGGTCGGTCGAACTGGCCCTCGCGCGTGAGGACGTGCGGACGTTGCTCGCCGGCGCGCCGACGCCGTTCAGTCCGTCCACAGTGGAGAAGCGTGCCGCGCTGGGGCACTTCCAGCCGCACGGCGTGCTGATCTCGTCCGCCGCCGACCGCGGTCCGCGCCGGCGGTTCACCGAGGCCGTGCTCGAGCCGGGACGTCCGTTGCACGAGCTGGCCGAGCCGTTCGCCCGGGCCATCGCGGACGAAACCGCGGTCCTGCTGAGTGACGTCACGCGCGCCGGCTCGCTCGACTGGGACGCGTTCAACGTCGCGTGGTGGCGCCTGGTCCGGACCGTCGTACTGGGTACGGAGGCCCGCGACGACGAAACGCTGACCGACCTGCTGGAGCGGCTGCGGCTCGACGCGAACTGGGCGTACGTGCACCGGCGGCGCAAGCAGCTGCGCGAACAGTTCAGCTCCCGGCTGACCGCGCACCTCGCCCGGGCCGAGCCGGGCAGCCTGGCGGCGGCGATCGCGGCGACCGGAGACGACGGCACGGCAGCCGACCAGGTGGCGCACTGGCTGTTCGCGTTCGACGCGGCGGGCATGGCGACGTTCCGGACCCTGGCCCTGCTGGCGACCCACCCGGCCGAGCTGGAGCGCGTCCACACCGACCTGTCCGATGTGGACCTCGCCGAGCCGCGGCAGTTGAGCCACCTGCGCGCGTGTGTGCTGGAGTCGGTCCGGCTCTGGCCGACGACGCCGATGCTGCTGCGCGAGACGACGGAGGAGACGTCGTGGGGCCCCGCGGGGACGACGGTGCTGATCTTCACGCCGTTCTTCCACCGCGACGCCGGCCTGTCCTACGCCGACCGCTTCGAGCCGGACATCTGGCTGGACGGCCGCGCGGCGGAGAACCCGGCACTGGTGCCGTTCAGCGCGGGCCCGGCCGTGTGCCCGGGACGTGATCTGGTGCAGTTCTGCACGAGCACGATGCTGGCGAACCTCTTGCGTGAGCACCGGTTCGAGCAGGCGTCAGGTCCGGTGCTGACTCCGGATCGCCCGCTCCCGGCCGGCCTGGACAACTTCCACCTGACGTTCCGGCTCCTCCCGGACTGAAGCGCCCCAATGTGGCCTTCGGTGCGTTGAACGCACCCAAGGCCGCCTTGGGTGCGCCCGCGCTCACCCTGCTCGGCGACGCGGCGCACTTGATGCCGCCGCT
>NZ_JBFBAG010000083.1:0-31565 GCF_040682155.1 Amycolatopsis sp. NPDC051371 | reverse complement strand
CGGTAGCCCGGACCAAAGGTCTTGAATGAGTCATTCAGGACCTCCGAAGACCTGAATGACTCATTCAAGACGTTCGCACTCGCCGCCGAGCCGTCGACGAACCTCGGACGCGCGACACTAGATGTTCTCGCCCGGCGGCCTCAGGCACAGGGTCCGGCGCGGCGAGCCGCCGTACATCAGCACCTTGTCGGCGTCGTCGCAGACGTCCTCGCTGCCGAAGCTGGCGGTGAAGACCTCGACGCGCTCCTCCGCCGCCGGGTCGTTGCAGCTCACCTTGCCGACGGTGGCCTGGTCGTCGACGTCGCGCAGGCAGTCGCCGGTGCTGACGTTCAGCGCCAGGCAGAGCGTCTTCGAGGTGCTGGAGCCGGTGCTGGTGATCTGGAACCGCACGTAGTCGCCGAGGCTGCAACGGGCGGACCCGCGGTAGCTGTCCTCGACCTTGTAGGCCGCGCTGTCCGTCCCGCAGCCGACGCGGTGGTAGGCGAGCTTGCCGCCGCTCTCGCGCGTCAGGTAGAGGCAGTCGCCGTCGGAGGGCGGGCCGCTGCTGCCGGCCCAGTAGATGGTCAACGCGCCCAGCGAACCCAGGCCCAGCGCCAGGATGACGCACGCGGCGAGCGTGATCTTCACCTTCGTCGTGAACCAGTGCGGGATCGGCGGCCGGCCGGGTGCCGCCGGCATCGGCGCGGACGGCGTCGCGTAGTCCGGCGACCGGAACGGGTTGTCGTCGAACGGTGGTGTGGTCAACGTGCCCTCCAGTGATCCCCTCGGCAGATCGTCCCACCGGCGACCCGCGACGGGAGCGGGCCGGAGCGAGCCACGTATAACAGTAGTTGTGACTGATGGCCCGCTGATCGTCCAGTCCGACAAGACCGTGCTCCTGGAGGTCGACCACCCCCAGGCCGGTGACGCGCGCGTCGCGATCGCGCCGTTCGCCGAGCTGGAACGGGCGCCGGAGCACGTCCACACCTACCGGATCACACCCCTGGCCTTGTGGAACGCGCGCGCCGCGGGCCACGACGCCGAGCAGGTCGTCGACGCGCTGACGACGTACTCGCGCTTCCCGGTGCCGCAGCCGCTGCTGATCGACGTCGTCGACGTGATGGGCCGGTTCGGCCGGCTGCAGATCGCCAACCACCCGGCGCACGGCCTCGTCATGTCGACCACCGACCGCGCGGTGCTGACCGAGATCTCCCGGAACAAGAAGATCAGCCCGATGCTCGGCGCCAAGATCGACGAGGACACGGTCATCGTGCACCCGTCCGAGCGCGGGCGGCTGAAGCAGGCGCTGCTGAAGGTCGGCTGGCCGGCCGAGGACCTCGCCGGGTACGTCGACGGTGAGGCGCACCCGATCGCCCTCGACGAGAAGGACTGGCAGCTGCGCGACTACCAGCGGATGGCCGCGGACGCGTTCTGGGCGGGCGGTTCCGGTGTCATCGTGCTGCCGTGCGGCGCGGGCAAGACGCTGGTCGGCGCCGCGGCGATGGCGAAGGCACAGGCCACGACGCTGATCCTGGTGACGAACACGGTCGCCGGGCGGCAGTGGAAGCGCGAGCTGATCGCGCGGACGTCGCTGACCGAAGAGGAGATCGGCGAGTACTCCGGCGAGAAGAAGGAGGTCCGGCCGGTCACCATCGCGACCTACCAGGTGGTCACCCGCAAGACCAAGGGCGAGTACCGGCACCTGGAGCTGTTCGACTCGCGCGACTGGGGCCTGGTCGTCTACGACGAGGTGCACCTGCTGCCGGCGCCGGTGTTCCGGATGACGGCGGACCTGCAGTCCCGCCGGCGCCTCGGCCTGACCGCGACACTGGTGCGCGAGGACGGCCGCGAGGGCGACGTCTTCTCGCTGATCGGGCCGAAGCGCTACGACGTGCCGTGGCGCGACATCGAGGCGCAGGGCTGGATCGCGCCGGCGGAGTGCACCGAGGTCCGCGTGACGCTGACCGACGCGGAGCGGCTGGACTACGCCACGGCCGAGGCCGACGTGCGGTACAAGCTGGCCGCGACCGCGCAGACGAAGACGCCGGTGATCAAGTCCATCGTGGCGAAGCACGCCGGCGAGCCGACGCTGGTGATCGGCGCGTACCTCGACCAGCTGGAGATGCTCGGCGACGAGCTCGACGCCCCGGTGATCCAGGGCGCGACCCGCAACAAGGAGCGCGAAGAGCTGTTCGACAAGTTCCGGCGCGGCGAGATCAAGACGCTGGTGGTGTCGAAGGTCGCGAACTTCTCGATCGACCTGCCCGAGGCGTCGGTGGCGATCCAGATCTCGGGGACGTTCGGCTCCCGGCAGGAGGAGGCCCAGCGGCTGGGCCGGCTGTTGCGCCCCAAGGGCGACGGCCGTCAGGCGCACTTCTACTCGATCGTCTCGCGCGACACGGTCGACACCGAGTACGCGGCGCACCGGCAGCGCTTCCTCGCGGAGCAGGGGTACGCGTACCACATCGTGGACGCGGACGACCTGCTCCGGCCGCTCTGAGAACAAGCCGCCTCCAGCGGCTTACGCTGACGAAATGCGCAAACGCGACGTGATCGGCGGCTGCGCGGTGCTGCTCGTCCTGATCGCGGTGATCGTGCTGGTGCTGGGCGCTGTGATCTACGGGGTCATGGTCCTTACGGATCGACCTGTGCCCCACTGAGCGGCGCGACGAGCAGGTACCTCCCGGCCACTCCTTCGGCCCAGCGAATCGTCACAGGAACAACTTCCGCCACAGGCGTCTCGCACATGGCTCTGACCTGCGGATTTGTGGATTCACTCGAACGGATGAGCGGGTGGATCGCTGGAAATTGTCGGACCCTCGAACTACTGTTCGACGTGCACCAGCCGAACACAAGTTCGAGGGGACGTCCATGACGATCGCACCGCTCCGCCCCGGTACGCCCGCGCCGCCGGTCCAGACCCTGCCACCGGGGGCGTGGCACGGTCGGCTGTGGGTGTCCGACCTGCCGCTGACCCGGCCCGAGCGCTACCTCGGCTGCGTGGCCGAGTTCGAGCGGTCGGGGTTGTGGCCGGTGCTGATCCCGCACGACCAGCGCTTCGCGGCGAACGGCGAAGACTGGATCGACGACCGCGGCCGGCTGGCCCCGGCGGGCCACCGCGTTCCGTCGGCGGACGCGGCGGGAGCGCTGGCCCGCTGGTGGGACACGTCCTGCTGCGACGGCGCGTGCCTGCGCCCGTTCGGCCCGCGGTTCCCGGGCCTGGCCAAGCGCAGCCCCCGCCGGTCCGACCCGCTGGCGGAAGCGGGCAACACGGGCTCGATCCTCGCGTCGCGCGGCCCGCACCGGCTGGGCCTGGTCCAGACCGAGCGGCCGGCGGACATCCCGGCCCTGCTGGGCTGGACGGGCATGATCAAGTGCACGGACCAGGTGGCCGAGCTGTCGGCAGTGCTACGCAGCTGGGAGGACCGCTTCGGGGCGACGCTGGTGGTACTGGGGTTCGACACGCTGGAGCTGTCGGTGTCGGCGCCCCCGCGCAACCAGGCGCGGGCGTTGACGGTGGCGGCGGAACACCGGGCGTTCAGCCTCCCGACGTTCGCGGGGCAACCAGGGAACCTGCGCGAGTACGCGTCGGGCTTGGTGCAGTCGCGGCTGTGGAGGTTCTCCTGGGCGTAAACGGTCTGGCCAGAGGCCGGTGGCCAGACCCGCCCGAAAACGAGAGCTGGATGATCATCCCGTCGCCTGAGGCCGTCAAATCACTTTGAGCCAGGCCCGCAACCAGCGAACGAAGGCGAGAAGAGAGCGCAAGCTTGCGGGCCTGGCTCAAAGTGATAGGCCTCGATCAGGCGACGGGATGACCACCCAGCGACCACCCACAAAGGCGAGCCAACAGCGACCCCCAGGCCATCCCAGAGCCTGCCCGTCCGGCGAGGACAGTCTTTCACCGCGGCAGAAGCGGACCCACACCCGCCGGAGACACCATGAGCAAACACTGCAAAGGCCCCCTCAGACGACCGTCCGCCAAGTTGGGTCACCCGTCCCACCCGCCGGTCCACCCGTCCGGACGCCACCCACGCAGCCGCGTTTGGCCCCACCCCTTCCCGGGAACCACCCACCGCGGAAAGGCGGTGAGAACAATCGCCGAAATCCGGATCGGCACCTCAGGCTGGCGCTACCCACCGTGGCGCGGGGTGTTCTACCCACCGAAACTCGCGCAGCGACGCGAGCTCGAGTACCTGTCGCGGCGCATGAACGCCGTCGAGATCAACGGCTCCTTCTATTCGCTGCAGCGCCCGGAGCGCTACCGCGCCTGGTTCGACGAGACCCCGGCCGACTTCCTCTTCGCGGTGAAGGGCGGCCGCTTCATCACGCACATGAAACAGCTGCGCGACGTCGAAACGGCGCTGGCGAACTTCTACGCGTCCGGAGTCCTGGCTCTCGGCGCGAAGCTGGGGCCGTTCCTCTGGCAGCTACCGCCGAGACTGACGTTCGACCCCGACCGGCTTACGAACTTCTTCGCCCTCCTACCCCGCACCACGACCGACGCGGCCCAGCTCGCGACCAAGCACGACGACAAGCTGAAGGGCACCCCCTACCTCGAAGCCGGACCGCGAAAACCGTTGCGGCACGCGCTCGAGGTCCGGCACCCGAGCTTCGCCGAGCCCGCCGCCAAGGAGTTGCTGCGGGAACACGGGATCGCACTGGTGACCGCTGACACCGCCGGCAAGTGGCCCTTCCTCGAGGACCAGACCGCGGACTTCGCCTACGTCCGCCTCCACGGCGACGAGGAGCTGTACGTCAGCGGCTATTCGGACCGGGCCCTGCGCGGATGGGCGGACAAGATCCGGGCCTGGCACGACGGCGGGAAGCGCGACGTCCACGTCTACTTCGACAACGACGTGAAGGTCGAGGCCCCGCGCAACTCCGAAGCCCTGGCCGATCTGCTCGGCGTCGCCCCGCCGACGAGACAGCCCGACGAGACAGTGAGTGGACAGTGAGCGCCATCGGCTTGAGTGGACAAGCGGGCCGGACCGGCTTGCGTGCTGTCGCTGGGGGTCGGCACGCGGGCGGTCCGCCACGCGCACCCCGTCAGCTCCCGGCGCCCACCAGAGCCGCCAGCTTCGCGCGCACATCGTCCGCGTCCGGGTGTCCCAGCTCCGTCAGCAGCCGCACCGAGCGGACCCAGCACTCCCGCGCCAGCGCCCGGTCCCCGTGGCGCAGGTGGATCGTGCCCAGCTGGGCCAGCACGTCCGCCGCCTCGTACTGCTCGCCCATCTCGAAGAACATCGAGACCGAGTCGCGGATGCACGCGATCCCCTCGTCCACCCGGCCCAGCCCGACCAGCGCCAGCCCGCGCGTGTGCTGGGTGAACCGCGTGTCCACCGGCTCGCCGTCCGGGCCGAGCACCGCCAGCGCCGCGTCGGCCAGCCGCAACGCCTGGTCGTGATCGCCCATCGACGTGCAGATGTCGCCCAGTGCTCGCAGCACACTCGCCTCGAACGCCCCCAGCCCCAGCTCGCGGACGATCTCCAGCGCCTGCATCCCGTGTTCGTACGCCCAGGCGTAGTCGTCGAGGTTGTGCGCCGCCATCGCCAGGTTGTACTGCGCCCGCGCCTCGCCTTCGCGCGCACCGAGCTCGCGCTGGATCGCCAGCACCTGCTCCAGGAACCGCCGCGACTCGTCGTACTGCCGCGCGACACCGTTGACCACGCCGAGCCCGCTCAGGATGCCCGCCTCGCCCGGCCGGTGACCGCCGGCCCGCGCCGCTTCGAGCGCCACCGCGAACACCGAGCGCCACTCGTCGAGCCGCGAACGCGTCACGAAGTAGCTCTGCAGCAACCAAGCGAGCTTCCAGCAGACGTCGTCACGCCGGCGCCGCGCCAGGTGCACCGCGGCGATCAGGTTGCCGGCTTCGTCACCGAACCAGGCCAATGCGTCGTGGTAGGACGCGAACGCCAGGCCGACGCCGAGGTCGTCGAGGTCCAGCAGCCGGTAGTAGCGCTCCGGCCGCATCCGCCGTGACGCGTTCAGCGCCGACGCCAGGTACCAGTCCAGCAGCCGATCCAGAGCGGCGTCGCGTTCCGAAGCCGAGTCGACCTGCGAAGCGACTTCGCCGGCGTACGCCCGGATGAGGTCGTGGAACTGGTAGCGGCCCGGCCGCGGCTGAGCGAGCAGGTGCGCGGCGGCGAGGGTCTCCAGCATCGGCCGCGTCGTCGTGACGTCCAGCCCGGCGACCGCGGCCGCCGCCGGCGCGGTGAAGTCGACGCCGGTGGGCAGCCCGAGCAGCCGCAGCAACCGCGCCGTCGGCGGCTCCAGCGCCTGGTAGGAGTACGAAAACACCGAGCGGATGTTCGTCCCTTCGCCGTCGGCGAGGTCGAACGAGCCGAGCAGGTCGGCCTCGAGCGAGTCGACGAACTCGCCGAGCGCCAGGTCGGGGAACTGCGCCGCCCGCACCGCGAGGATCCGGATCGCCAGCGGCAGCCCGCCGCAGTGGCGCACGAACCGCTCGGTCGCGGCGGGATCGCGCGCCACCCGGTCGAGCCCGATCGCCGACGCGAGCAGCTCGACGGCGTCCTCCTCGCCGAGTTCCTCCAGCGCGATCCGCCGCGCGCCGTGCGTCGCGACCAGCGCGCGCAGCTGCCAACGGCTCGTGATCACGACCAGGCAGCCCGGCCCGGGCAGCAGCGGGCGCACCTGCTCGGTGCGGTTGGCGTTGTCGAGCAGGACCAGCAGCCGCCGTCCCGCGCTGTGCGTCCGCCAGCTCGCCGCGCGGCCGTCGAGGTCGCCCGGGATCTGGTCGCACGGCACGCCGAGCGCGGTGAGCATCGTCTCCAGCGCCGCGGACGGCTCGATCGGCTCGCCGGGCCCGTAGCCGCGCAGGTCGAGATAGACCTGCCCGCCGGGGAACCGGTCGGCGATCTCGTGGGCGAAGTGCACGGCCAGGGTCGTCTTGCCGATGCCGCCCATGCCCTCGACGGACGCGATCGGCGTCGACGTGCCGGCGTCGATCGCCTCGGGCAGCAATGCGTGCAGCGCCTTGAGGTCGCACTCGCGCCCGGAGAAGGCCCGCAGGTCGGCCGGCAGCTGGTGCGGCACCTGCGGTTCGACGCCGAGCCGGTAGCGCGCCAGCGTGGGTGCGGCGTCGTCGGCGCCGGTGAGGATCGCCTGGCGGGTGCGCTGCAGCGACGGCCCGGGGTCGAGGCCCAGCTCCTCGGCCAGCACGCCGCTGATCCGGCGGTGGACGTCGAGGGCCTCGGCCTGCCGGCCGGACCGGTACAGCGCGACCATCAGCTGCTCGTGCAGCCGCTCCCGCAACGGGTTTTCCCTGGTCAGCCGAGTCAGTTCGGGGACGACCGTGCCGTACTCGCCGACGTCGAGCAGCGCGTCCGCCCACTGCTCGCGAACGCGCAGCCGTTCCTCGGCGAGCTGACCGACTTCGTCGCGGTGCAGCGCGTCCGACTCGACGTTCAGCAGCGCCGCACCGCGCCACTGCCCGAGCGCCTCGGCGAAGTGCGCGGCCGCTCGCCGGCTTTCGCCGCGGTCCATCGCGGCCTTGCCCCGGACGGCGAGGGCGCGAAACCGGGAGAGGTCGAGCAGGTCGTCGTCGAGCTCGATCAGGTAGCCGCCGCTCTCGGTGCGGATCGCGACCTGGTCGCCGAGGGCGCGGCGCAGGCGCAGGACGTACGTCTGGAGCGCGCCCTTGGAACGGCGGCGGTCGTCGTTCCAGAGCCAGCGGCCGAGCTCGTCGACCGGCACGACCCGGTTCGCGCGCAGCAAAAGCCCGGCCAAGACGATCAGCGGCCGGCTGCCCCCGAGCGGCACCGGGTGGCCGTCTGCCGTGACCTCGGCCGGACCCAGCACGCGGAAGTCGAGGACCACGGAGCCATTCTGGCCGGAAACGCGCTGTTCGGCACCCGTTCGCCGAAGTCGGGGGTGGCATGATCGGCGACGATGAAGGTCTACGCGATCCCCCTGCGCAACCGGTTCCGCGGCATCACGGTCCGGGAGGGCGTCCTCCTGCCCGGCCCGGCGGGCTGGGGCGAGTTCTGCCCGTTCGCCGACTACTCGGACGCCGAGAGCGTCCCTTGGCTGCACGCGGCGCTGGAAGCGAGCGAAACCGGGTGGCCGGCGCCGGTGCGCGACCGGGTCGAGGTGAACACGACGGTCCCGGTCGTCGGCCCGGAGAAGGCGTACGAACTGGTCCGCGCGTCCGGCTGCCGGACGGCGAAGGTCAAGGTGGCGGATCCGCGTTCGTCGCTGTCGGACGACTGCGAGCGGGTGGCGGCGGTCCGCGACGCGCTCGGCCCGTCGGGCGCGGTGCGGATCGACGCGAACATGGCCTGGGACGTCGACACGGCGGTCCGCGCGATCACGGACCTCGACAAGGCGGCGGGCGGCTTGGAGTACGCCGAGCAGCCGTGCCCGACGATCGAGGACCTGGCGGCGGTCCGCCGCCGGGTGCCGGTCCGCATCGCGGCCGACGAGTCGATCCGCCGCGCGGAGGACCCGCTGAAGGTGGCGGTCGCGGGGGCGGCGGACATCGCGGTGCTGAAGGTGGCCCCCCTCGGCGGCGTGCGCCGGGCGCTGGAGGTCGCGGAGGCGTGCGCGCTGCCGTGCGTGGTGTCGTCGGCGGTGGAGACGAGCGTCGGCCTGGCGGCGGGACTGGCATTGGCGGGTGCGCTGCCGGAGCTGGAATTCGCTTGTGGGCTGGGGACGATTTCGTTGCTGGAAGGCGACGTCTCCGCGTCATCACTGTCCCCTGTGGACGGATACCTGCCGGTGCTGCGCCAGGCTCCGGAGCCCACGGAGGCGTACCCGGCCCCGGCCGACGCGCAAGCCGCGTGGGAAGCCCGGCTCGAGCGGGTGCGCGGCTTGTCGTGAGTGAGAAACAGCGTTAGAACACTGTTTCCCACTCACGACGTCAAGCCGCCTGCCAGGCCGAGTCGTAGGCCCGCACGAGCCACTGGTCAGCCCAGGCCCGGTCGGGCTGGCTGCGGAAGACGTACTGCTCGAACCGTCGCAGCCCGCTGACGTACTCGGCCGGCTCCACGCACAGCCCCATTTCGTCGCGGTCGTCCTGACCGTCGACGGCGGTACCGTGCAGTCCGGACCCGACCTGGCAGCGCAGGATCGTGCCCCGCTCGGCGATCGCGGCGAACTCCGGGGTGTCGTGCTTCATGGTCGGCAGTTGTACCGGGCACCCACCCCGGCGGGCACGTGGTTTTCCCCGAGGGCAAGTTCAGGGTCGGGGTCCGGGCCGTTCCCGATGTGGGCCGGGGCCCCGGCGAGCGAACATTGCTGCATGACGAACAGCGTGTACACCCCCGAAACCAAGAAGCTCCGCCGCAGCACCGGCGACAAGATGCTCACCGGCGTCTGCGGTGGCTGGGCCACCTACCTCGGCATCGACGCCAGCGTGCTCCGCATCGGCATGGTCGCCGCCGTCTTCCTTTCCGTCGGGATCGCCATTCCGGTCTACATCGCCGCCGCGATCCTGACTCCCGAAGAAGGCTCCTGAACCCGGGCGGGCGCCGGCTCGCAGGGGGAGCCGGTGCCCGCCGGATGATCGGGGGTACACCGAGAACGGCCCGGACGCCAAGGGGACGTCCGGGCCGTTCGGCGTAGTGTCGTGGTCCGACCAGCCCAAAAGCTCACCGCGAACCCCGTACGAGGGGTTAGGGTTCGCGGTCGTGGATCAAGGGAGCAGACAGGCCGCGAAGATCGTGGTCGGGATCTTGGGCGGGCTCTACCTGATCGCCGGGCTGGGGCTGACCGCCTTCTCCGCCTTCTTCGCGCTCGCCTTCAACGACACCGGCAGCACGAGCGTCACCAAGACCGTGCTCTACACCGCCGCCGGGCTGGCGATCTGGATCCTGCTCACCGGGATCGGCGCCATCGTCGTCGCGCTGGAGGTCGAAGAAGCGAGCACCGCCTGGCTCGGGGGCCTCGGCGTGCTCGCGCTCGGTGTCGTCATCCTCGGCGCCTACGCCGTCTGGTTCTTCACCAAGCCATAGGGCGAAAAAGAGCCCGGCCCGCCGAAGCGGACCGGGCTCTTTTCAAGCGACCGGACTCAGAAGTCCATGCCACCCATGCCACCGGACGGGTCGGCGGGAGCGGCCGAAGCCTTCTCCGGCTTGTCCGCCACGACGGCCTCGGTGGTCAGGAACAGCGCCGCGATGGAAGCGGCGTTCTGCAGCGCGGAGCGGGTGACCTTCGTCGGGTCCGGCACGCCGGCGGCGAGCAGGTCCTCGTAGACACCCGTGGCGGCGTTGAGGCCGTGACCCTGCGGCAGGCCCTTGACCTTCTCCACCACGACGCCGCCTTCGAGGCCGGCGTTGATCGCGATCTGCTTGAGCGGGGCCTCGACGGCCACCTTGACGATGTTGGCGCCAGTGGCCTCGTCGCCCTCGAGCTTCAGGCCCGCGAAAGCAGCCTCGGCAGCCTGGATGAGAGCGACGCCACCACCGGCGACGATGCCCTCTTCGACGGCGGCCTTGGCGTTGCGCACCGCGTCCTCGATGCGGTGCTTGCGCTCCTTGAGCTCGACCTCGGTCGCGGCGCCGGCCTTGATGACGGCCACGCCGCCGGCCAGCTTCGCGAGCCGCTCCTGCAGCTTCTCGCGGTCGTAGTCCGAGTCCGAGTTCTCGATCTCGGCGCGGATCTGGTTGACGCGACCCTGGATCTGGTCGGCGTCGCCCGCACCCTCGACGATGGTCGTCTCGTCCTTGGTGATGACGGCCTTGCGGGCCTTGCCCAGCAGGGACAGGTCCGCGTTCTCCAGCTTGAGGCCGACGTCCTCGGAGATGACCTGGCCACCGGTCAGGATCGCGATGTCCTGCAGGATCGCCTTGCGGCGGTCACCGAAGCCCGGGGCCTTGACGGCGACGGACTTGAAGGTGCCGCGCATCTTGTTGACGATGAGGGTGGCCAGGGCCTCGCCCTCGACGTCCTCGGCGATGATCAGCAGCGGCTTGCCGGACTGGATGACCTTCTCCAGCAGCGGCAGGACGTCCTTGACGGTGGAGATCTTCGAGCCGAAGAGGAGGACGTAGGGGTCCTCCAGCTCGGCTTCCTGACGCTCCGGGTCCGTCACGAAGTAGCCCGAGATGTAGCCCTTGTCGAAGCGCATGCCCTCGGTGAGCTCGAGCTCGAGACCGAAGGTGTTGCTCTCCTCGACGGTGACGACGCCTTCCTTGCCGACCTTGTCCAGCGCCTCGGCGATCAGCTCGCCGATGGTGCGGTCAGCGGCCGAGATCGAGGCGGTAGCAGCGATCTGCTCCTTGGTCTCGATCTGGACGGCGGCCTTGTGCAGCTGCTCGGTGATGGCCTCGACAGCCGCCTCGATGCCGCGCTTCAGGCTGATCGGGTCGGCTCCGGCCGCGACGTTGCGCAGGCCTTCCTTGACCAGGGCCTGGGCGAGCACGGTGGCGGTGGTGGTGCCGTCACCCGCGACGTCGTCGGTCTTCTTGGCAACTTCCTTGACGAGCTCGGCCCCGATCTTCTCCCACGGGTCTTCGAGCTCGATCTCCTTGGCGATGGAGACACCGTCGTTGGTGATCGTCGGCGCGCCCCACTTCTTTTCGAGCACGACGTTCCGGCCCCGCGGGCCGAGGGTCACCTTGACGGCTTCGGCGAGGATGTTCAAGCCACGCTCGAGACCGCGGCGGGCGTCCTCGTCGAACGCGATCAGTTTGGCCATTGCGGTGTGGTCCTCCGGTATTGGGGGCCGCCGCCGCGCTGTGGTGCTTTGCAGCGGCGGCAGCAGGACTCTTTCCTCGGCCAGGCTCGGTGCCCGCGACGGACGACTGGACCCGGGTGGGGGCCAGCCTCACCGTCCCGACCTTTGGCACTCGACGGCGTCGAGTGCCAAGTCCGTGTTTAGCACTCTGCGGGGGAGAGTGCAAGAAGGCCAGCTCAGCGCGGCACGATCAAGCCCGCTCCGGCGATGTCATGAACGACTCGTTCAGGGCGCCGGACGACATGAACGACCCGTTCATGACGTCCGGGCTCGGGTCAGTTGCCCGGCTTGATGGAGATCGACGTCGGCGGGGCGTTCAGCGACGACGTCGGGTTGGTCTGCGAGTCGCCCGGGCCGACCGGGATGTTCGGGGCGGTCGTCTGGCCGCCACCACCGCTGTCGTCGCCGCTGAAGAGCAAGATCGCGCCGACGATCAGGCCGGCCACCACGACCAGGCCCAGGACGAGGAAGATCCACTTCTTGCCGCCGCTGCTCTGCGGCTGGTGGAACGCGCCCGCGCCGCCGGCCGGCATCGGGGGACGCAGCCGCATCGGGTCCTGGCCGTAGCCGGGCGGCGGGCCCTGCGGGTAGCCGTAACCCGGCGGCGGCCCCTGCGGCATGCCCTGGGGCGGCATCCCCTGCGGCGGCCCCTGCTGGGGGTAGCCGTATCCGGGCGGCGGGCCCTGCGGCGGCATGCCCTGCGGCGGCATCCCCTGGGGCGGCCCCTGCGGCCCGGGCTGCTGGCCGTAGCCGGGCTGCTGTCCTCCGTACGGGTGCACGGGGGCCCCCTCTCCCTGCGGTGCGCTGTTCTGGTGCGGCCCCTGTTGTACCTGACCGGGACGCTGCGGCGCGGGGATTCCACCCGAATTGGACCCGGGAGGACCCGGTGGGGTGTCCGACGCCGCCTGGGCGCCCAGCGCGCGGCGGGCGGCCGCGATCAGCTCGACGCAGCTGGGGTAGCGGTCGGCCGGGCTCTTGGCCATGCCGCGGCGGATGACCTCGTCGATCGCCGGCGGCAGCGCGACGGCACGGGAGATCGCCGGCGGCTCGCCGTTGAGGTGGCCCTTGATCACCGTGGGCACGTCACCCTTGAACGGCGGGCTCCCCGTCAAGCACGCGTACAGCACGCAAGTCAGCGCGTACTGGTCCGTGCGCCCGTCCAGCGGCTCGCCGCGCAGGTGCTCGGGCGCCGCGTACGTCGGCGAGCCGAGGAAGTCGCCGCCGCGCGTCCGGTGTCCCGTCGCGCCACGCCGCGTCAGCCCGAAGTCGGCGACGTACACGTGCTCGCGCGAGGTCTCCTTCTTCGTCACGAGCACGTTGGCCGGCTTGACGTCGAGGTGGACCAGACCACGGTTGTGCAGGGTGTCGAGGGCGTCCGCGACCTGGTCGAGCATCGTCAGGGTGCGCGCGGGCGCGATCGGGCCGCCCGCGATCAGGTCGGCGAGATCGCCGCCGTCGACCATGCGCATGGCGATGTAGAGCATGCCGTCGAGCTCGCCGAAGTCGTACAGCGGCACGACGTTGGCGTGGTCGATCGCGGACGTGTTGCGCGCCTCGTCGACGAACCGCTCGCGGAACTCGGCGTCGGCCCCGAGGTGGTCACCGATGACCTTCAGCGCCACCTTGCGGCCGAGACGCACGTCCGTGGCCTTGTAGGTCACGCTCATGCCGCCCTTGCCGAGGACCCCGTCGATGCGGTAGTTGCCCAGCCGGCGACCGGTGAGGTCCCCCGACACATCGCCTGTCACGCCCGGCAGCCTAACGTCCCTGGTTCCGAGCCTGCCGGGGGTTCGCCAATCGGGTGATCAGGGTGTCGACGCCACCTTGCGCACGTCCGCCGCCTGGCTCCGGCCGTCGCGCCCGGACTGGACTTCGAACTCGACGCGGTCGCCTTCGTCCAAAGTGCGGAATCCGTCGGCCTGAATGGCCGAATAGTGGACGAACACGTCCGGTCCTTCGGTGGATTCGATGAACCCGTAGCCCTTTTCCGAGTTGAACCATTTGACGGTGCCGACAGCCACGGCGCCCTCCCTCAGCACAAAGGATCCGCTGGCCCGAGCGGATGCCAGCGGCGGAAGTGCCAATCACGCTACCGGAATTATTCCCCTCGGCAATGGGCAATTCGTCCGAAGATCACGGGTGGGAAAGGCGGCTGTTGCGCGCTTGCACGAGCACCGTCCCGGGCCCCGCGAAGTCGACCGCGAGCCCTTCGCCCGTGCGCACCGACTGCGACCCGCCGGGATCGAGTGCCCGCAAGCGGCACTGCACGGTGTCGGGGTAGGCCAGCAGGTAGTCCGGCCGGACGGTGACCAGCTCGCCCTTGCCGAGCTCGAAGGCGTCCACCGGACCGGGCGCGGCCAGCACGAGGGGCCCGGTTCCGCTGTAGTGGTCGAGGAACCCGGAGTCGGCGCCGAAGAGCTGCTGCAGCGGTGTCCAGTTCGGGTCGTGCCGGACCGACGACGGCCGCACCAGCACGGCGTCGCGGTGGACCGACCAGCCGGTGCCGCCGCCGAGGTCGAGCGGGTAGACGTCGCCGGGGCGCAGCGGCGCGAAGTCGATCCAGCCGCCGTCCGCGGGCGCGGTGTAGACGGCCGTCGTGGACTTGCCCGCGCGGACACCGCCGCGGCCCGCCGGTGCCTCGGTGACGCCGAAGCGGCTGGCGAGCAGCGTCTCGGGCGCGGCCTGCACGGACTCGCCCGGGTCGAGCAGGACGCGGGCGACGCCGAAGCCGGGGGTGTGCCGGGTCTGGACGCGCATCAGCGGGACGGTACGTGCGAGACGATCCAGCTGACCAGCGCCGACGGGTTGCGCGTCTGCGTCATGATCTGGCCGGGACCGACGAAGTCGAACACGAGACCTTCACCGCTCTTCATGGACTGGATGATGCCCGTCGCGACCTTCCGGATCTGGTACTGCACGGTGTCGGCGTACGCGACGACGTGCCCGGTGTCGACGGTGACCATCTCCCCCTGCTGCAGGGTGATGGTCTCGACCGCGCCGTAGCAGGCGACGAGCAGCTGGCCCTGGCCGGTGGCGTGCGTCAGGAACCCGCCTTCGCCGCCCATCAGGTTCTTCATCCCGCCCCACTTCGTCTCGGTCTGCACGCCGTGCGACGACGCGAGCCAGCAGCCGCGGGTGACGGCCCAGCCGGTCCGGCCGTCGAGGGGGATCACCTGGATGTCGCCGGGCAGGTTGGCCGCGACGTCGACCCAGCCGCCGTTCTGCGGCGCGGTGAAGGTGGAGATGAAGAAGGACTCGCCGGAGAGGAACGCGCGGCCGAGGCCCTTCATGATCCCGCCCTGCGACTGGGACTGGACCTGCACGCCGTAGCTGGTGGCCATCATCGCGCCGGATTCGACCTGGCACGGCTCGCCGGGCGCCAGCATCAGCCGGGCGACGGCGAACGAGGGCTGTTGACGGACCTGGACCTGCATGCGTACTCCCCGATGGCGTGCTCTCGAACGACGCAGAGTCTTGCACGCCCCTCCCGGGGGTGGAGGATGGTCCGGTGATCTCCGTCGACGACTACCGCGACCGGGTTGCCGCGCTCCTGGGCACCTCCCCCGCGACCGCCCTGCCCCTCGCCGCCGCGGCCGGCCTCGTCCTGGCCGAGGACGTGCGGGCCGGCGTTTCCCTCCCGCCCTTCGACAACTCGGCGATGGACGGCTACGCGGTCCGCGCCGCCGACGTCTCGCAAGTGCCGGTGACCCTGCCGGTCGCCGACGACATCCCGGCGGGCCGCGTCGACGTCGGAACGCTCGAACCGGGCACGGCGCACCGGATCATGACCGGCGCCCCGCTGCCGCCCGGCGCGGACGCCGTCGTGATGGTCGAGGACACCGACGGCGGCACCGGAACCGTGACGATCTCCGCCGCGGCCAAGGAAGGCGCGCACATCCGGCACACCGGCGAGGACGTCGTCGAAGGCAGCATCGCGCTGTCCGCCGGGACCGTCCTGGGCCACTCGCAGCTGGGTCTGGCGGCCGCCGTCGGGCTCGCCGAGGTCCGGGTGCACCGGCCGCTGCGGGTGCTGATCGCCTCGACCGGCACCGAGCTGATCGACGCGCCGGCGCCGCTGCGGCACGGCCAGATCTACGAGTCCAACAGCGTGATGCTCGCCGCGGCGGTCCGCGAGCTCGGCTGCGAGGTCGAGGTGGTCCGCAGCGTTGTCGACGACGTCGAGGAGTTCCGCAAGGTCATCGAGCCGAAGCTGGCCGACGCCGACCTGCTGGTCACCTCCGGCGGGGTCAGCGCGGGCGCGTACGAAGTGGTGAAGGACGCGCTGACCGGTCAGGGCGTCGAGTTCGCGAAGATCGCGATGCAGCCGGGCGGGCCGCAGGGCTGCGGGCGCTGGCAGGGCGTGCCGGTGGTGACGCTGCCCGGCAACCCCGTCAGCGTCCTCGTGTCGTTCGAGGCGTTCCTGCGCCCGGCGCTGCTGACGGCGATGGGCCACACCGACGTCACGCGGCGGCGCGTGCGGGCCCGGCTGACCGAGGCGATGTCCTCGCCGGGCGGACGCCGCCAGTACCGCCGGGGCGTCTTCACGCCGTCCGACGGCGAGGTCACCGGGGTCGTCGGGCCCCGCGGCGGCCCCGGTTCGCACCTGCTGGCCGCGTTCACGCAGGCCAACTGCCTGATCGTGCTGCCGGAAGACGTCACATCGGCTGCGGAAGGCGACGAGGTGGACGTCCTGCTGCTCTGACCGGGAAGTCGCGCAGCTTCCGGTACGGCGCGAGCAGCGGGAGCGCCGCGATCAGCGCCACGGCGGCGACCCAGAGCGTCTCGCGGACGCCGATCGCCTCGCCCAGCGCGCCGCCGAGCACCCCGGCCAGCGGGATCGTGCCGTAGGCGACGAGGGAGGCGCTCGAGGTGATCCGCCCGAACAGCTCGGGCGGGCAGTAGCGCTGCCGGAACGTCGCGGTCAGCACGTTCGAAGCGACGACGCCCGCGCAGACGCCGAAGTCCGCGAGCACGAACAGCACCAGGCCGGCGCCCGGTCCGGCGAGCGGGCCGAGCAGCATCATCGGGGCCGCGAAGGCCTCGCAGAGCAGGAACGCCCGCGCGGCGCCGAAGCGCGCGCCGAGCCGGGCGGCCAGCATCGCGCCGAGCACCCCGCCCACCGCGGCCAGGGCGAGGACCAGGCCGACGAGTCCGGGCCCGGCGCCGAGCGTGCGGGACAGGAAGACGATCTGGATGGACGTGTACCCGGTGAGCGCGAGGTTCGAGGCGGCGGCGAAGGCCATCATCGACCGCAGGTACCGGTCATGGGCGACGAACCGCAGTCCTTCGGCGATCTGGCTGCGCAAGGGCGTGCGTTCGGCCGGGGCGACGGTCTCGCGCACCCGGATCCCCCGCACGCACAGCACGGAGATCCCGAAGCTGACCGCGTCCGCGAGGATCCCGCTGACCGGGCCGAACGCCTGCGCCAGCAGCCCGGCCAGGCCCGGCCCGGCGACCTGCGTCGCGGACTCGCTGCCCTGGATCTTGGCGTTGGCCCCCAGGAGCTCGTCCTGGCCGACCAGCGCCGGGAGGTACGCGCGGTAGGCGAGGCTGAAGAAGACCTTGGCGGCGCCGCCGAGGAGGGCCGCAACCAGCAGGTACGGCATGGTCAGCGCGCCGAAGGCGGCCGCGACCGGGACGCTGCCGAACACCGCCATCGACACCGTGTTGCAGACCAGCATCACCGGCCGCTTCGGCAGCCGGTCGACCCACGCGCCGGCGGGCAGCCCGATCACCAGCCACGGCAGCCACGCAACCGCCGTCAGCACGCCGACTTGGAAGGTGCTCGCTTGCAGCGTGAGCACCGCGACCAGCGGCAACGCCGTGCTCGCGACCATGCTGCCGAGCATGCTCGTGGTCTCGCCGGTCCAGAGCAGCCCGAAGTCCCTGTTCCCCCAGAGCCCCTTCACGGCTTGCCCAGCGAAGCCCGCGCGGCGAAGAAGACCGGACGGCGCTCGACGCCGTCACCGGGCTCGGTCCGGTCCTCGAACTCGGCCAGCAGCAGCAGAACCCGCTCGTTCAGCTCTTCGAGCTCGGCGGCGGACAGGCGCATCCAGGTGTCCGTGCTGAACGCCACGCCCCGCCACTCCGGGGGGTAGGTCTCGCGCGTCGCGAGCCACTCGCGCGCGACCGCCATCTGGTGATCGAGGGTCAGCACCTCGGCAGCCTCGGCGACGGGGTCGTCCGGGAAGTCCGCGGACGCCCACCGGAGGGTCTTCACGGATCGCTTCCACCAGCGTTCCCGCTGGTCGCGTGCCAGCTCGGGCGCCACTTCGACCAGCTTGGCCGCCGCCAGCACCTTCATGTGGTGGCTGATGTTGCCCACCGCCTGGTCCGTCTTCCCGGCCAGCATCGACGCCGTCGCCGGGCCGTCCAGGTGGAGCAGTTCCATCAACCGGCGCCGCAGCGGGTGCGACACCGCCGCCAGCACCTTCGAATCCCGGATGTCCCGGACCTCGTCGCTCATGACGTACAAGAGTAGTTGTACAAGACCTCTTGTGCAATGACTCTTGTGCATCTCGGTCGATCGGCCCGCGTAAGCTCCCGCCATGGGTTTCGTCGCATGGGTGATCTTCGGCGCGATCGTCGGCTGGGCGGCGAACCTCGTCGTCGGCGGCCGGGACCGGCGCCGGCAAGGCTGCCTGGTCAGCGTGCTCGTCGGCGTGGTCGGCGCGGCGCTCGGCGGGCTGGTCTACCGGCTCGCGACCGGCCAGTCGAAGACGTTCGACTTCGACTTCCCCAGCTTCGGCGTGGCCATCCTCGGCGCCGTCGTGCTGCTGGCGATCCTGCGGCTCGTGAGCGGTCTCGGCCGTCGCCCGAGTGACCGTTCGTAACTTTTGCCGGACGAATCGTGATCAATGCCCCTTCGGGGAGCTAAAATGCCTCTTCACGCGCATCGCCCGGTGGCCGGGTGCCTGCGCCGTCGGGGGGCGCAGGCACCCGGCCGCGCTTCTTCGCCTCGATGACGACGTCGACGGCGCGCACCGGGGCCAGCAGCCGCGGCACCGGCACCTCGTCGATCTCCCGGCACCACGCGTCCAGGAGCTCGTCGAGGCGAGCTCCGGCAGGATCGCGGTGATCGCTCATCGTCCCCTCGCAAGGTCTCGTGGCAGCGCCCCGAACGGCGTCGACTACTCGGTGTTGTCGCCGAATTCGACCTTGCGTTACCGGGATGTGGCCGCTCCCACCCGCTGCGGGGACACCCTCACGAGGGAGCCGACCAGGGGCGCGCGCCGACCCTCACCTGGGGCAGCGGTAGCGTGGGGGCGCCCGTACGCGGCCGCCGGACCCCGGCGCCGACGCCTCCTTCCGACACGAAACCAGGGGACCCGACCATGAGCGGCACCCGGCCGGAGCCCGGCGCCAACCCCGTCGCACACGCCCTCCAGCTCGCCCGCGAAACGCTGCCGCCGATGCACCCGGCCGGCCGCCCGTTCGTGGCGGGCGGCGTCGCCGCGACACTGCTCGCGCGCCGGTTCTCCAAGCGCCTGGGCGTCCTCGGCGCGCTCACGACCGTGGCGATGGCCGCGTTCTTCCGCGAGCCGAAGCGGGTCCCGCCGCCGCGTGACGGCGTCGCGCTGGCCTCGGCCGACGGTCTCGTCTCGCTGATCGAGGAAGCCGTCCCGCCCGCCGAGCTCGGCCTGCCTGCCGAGCCGCGGATGCGCGTGTCGGTGTTCCTCTCGGTGTTCGACGTGCACGTCCAGCGCGTGCCGGCGAACGGCGTGATCGAGCGTGTCGCCTACCGGCCGGGCAAGTTCCTCTCCGCCGACCTGGACAAGGCGAGCGACGACAACGAACGCAACTCCGTGCTGATGCGCACCGAAGACGGCCACGAGCTCGTCGTCGTGCAGATCGCCGGGCTGGTCGCGCGCCGCATCCTCTGCGAGGTCCGCGAGGGCGACAAGGTCGGCGCCGCCTCGACCTACGGCATCATCCGCTTCGGCTCGCGGGTCGACCTCTACCTCCCGCCGGGTTCGCGCGTGCTGGTCGCCAAGGGCCAGCGCACGGTCGGCGGCGAGACCGTGATCGCCGAACTCCCTGCCGCGCCTGCGAAAGGCTGATCGATGGTCCGCGTGACCACCCCGGGCGTCCGGCTGCTGCCGAACGCCATCACCGTGCTCGCGCTGTGCGCGGGCCTGTCGGCCGTCCAGTTCGCGCTGACGAAGAACTACGCGATGGCGATCGCCTCGATCGGCATCGCGGCGGTGCTCGACAGCCTGGACGGCCGGATCGCCCGTCTCCTCGACGCGACGTCGAAGATGGGTGCGGAGCTGGACTCGCTGGCCGACGGCATCTCGTTCGGCGTCGCGCCGGCGCTGGTCATCTACGTGTGGCAGACCGGCGCGGACCGGATCGGCTGGGTGGCCTCGCTGATCTTCGCCGTCTGCATGATCCTGCGGCTGGCCCGGTTCAACACCCTGCTGGACGACACCGAGCAGCCGGCGTACGCGAGCGAGTTCTTCGTCGGCGTCCCGGCGCCCGCGGGTGGTCTGCTGGCGATGCTGCCGCTGGTGGCGGAGCTGCAGTGGGGCGACGGCTGGTGGTCGTCGCAGTACGTCGTGTGGGCGTGGACGATCGCCATCGCGGCACTGCTGATCAGCCGTATCCCGACGCTGTCGCTGAAGACGGTCAAGGCACCGGCCAAGGCGATCGCGCCGCTGCTGCTCGGCGTCGCCCTGCTGGCGGCGGCGATCATCCAGTTCCCGCTGGTCGCGCTGATCGCGGCGATGGTCCTGTACCTGGCGCACATCCCGTACTCGGTCTACCGGCACCGCTGGCTGGCCGCGCACCCCGAGGCCTGGACGGTCCCGCCGCGCGAGCGCCGCGCGATCCGCCGGGCCTCCCCGCGCCGCCTGGGCCTGCGCCGCCCGCTGCGCCGCCGGGTGGCGGGCGCGGCGATGCGCGCGGTCCGGTTGCCGCGCGAAACGGTCCGCACCCCCCGCGGCAGCGAAAACGGTCAAGGCCCGCGGCGCCGTTCGTGGCGCCAGATCGGCCTGCGCCGCAAGTAAGGGACCGTGATGCCCCTCCAATCACGCGAGATGCCCCTCCAATCACGCGAGTTACGTCCCCAATCACGCGAGATCGGTCCCTGATCACGCGAGCCGACCGTCCGGGTACGCGAGTTCGCCGTTCCGGTACGGCGAACTCGCGTGATCCGAGCGGCATCACGCGTGATCGAGGGGGCATCACGCGTGATCCGCGGGGCATCAGCCCGGCGTTGTAGCCGCAGGGCCTCCTGAGCCGCCGCCGGATCGCTAGGGTGAACGGCGTGAGCCACCCGCAGATCACGCTGACCGTCCGGCACACGCCGTCCGCGCTGGACACCCGCCGCGGCGTCGTCCGGCTGCACCCCGAAGTCCTCGACGCGCTCGGCCTGCGGGCCTGGGACGCCGTGCACCTCACCGGCGCCCGGGTCAGCGCCGCCCTCGCCGCGCCCACCGACGAGGCCGACGTGCCCGGCATCGTCCTCACCGACGACGTCACCATGTCGAACCTCGGCGTCACCGAGGGCGCCGAGATCGTGGTCGCGCCCGCCGACGTCGCCGCGGCCAAGACGGTGACCGTCGCCGGGTCACGGCTGGCCAGCGTCTCGGTCAGCCCGCACATGCTGCGGCTCGCCCTCATCGGCAAGGTGCTCACCGTCGGCGACGCCGTTTCCCTGCTGCCGCAGGACCTCGCGCCGTCACCGGGGTCCGACCCGGCCGGCCTGCGCGGCCAGCTGTCGCGGGCGATCGGCGCGACCTGGACGAACGAGCTGCTCACCGTCACCGCGACCGAGCCGGCCGGCACCGTTGCGGTCGGACCGTCCACAGTGGTCGTCTGGCGCGACGGCGCGCGGCCGGCGCCGGAGCCCGCCGCACCCCGGACGGCGACCGCGCTCGTCCGCACCTCCGCCGTCACCGCGGCCGAGGAGTGGATCGACGCGGAGATCGTCGAAGACGAGGTCGTGCTCGAGGAGATCGTCGAGCCGGTCGTGCCGCTGGCCGACCTCATCGGCGCCGAGGCGACCGCGCGCAAGCTCGCCGAGTGGTTCGACCTGGCGTTCCACCGCCCCGAGCTGCTGGCCCGGCTGGGCGCGCCCGCCCACCTCGGCGTCCTGCTGTCCGGCCCCGAGGGCGTCGGCAAGGCGACGCTCGTCCGCTCGGTCGCGAGCGAATCCGACATCCGCGTGGTGCCGGTGGCCGCGCCGAACCTCGCCGTCCTGGACCCGAACGTCGCGGTCGCGCGCCTGCGCGAGGCGATCCGCGCGGCGGAGGGCCCCACGGTGCTGCTGCTCACCGACGTCGACGCGCTGCTGCCCGCGGCCACGCCACCGCCGGTCGCCACCATCGTGCTGGAGGAGCTGCGGACGGCGCTGCGGCGCGAGCGCTTCGCCGTCGTGGCGACGACGGCCCGTGCGGAGTCCGCCGACCCGCGGCTGCGCGCCGCCGACCTGCTGGACCGCGAGCTCGGCCTCCCGCTGCCGGACGCGAAGACGCGGCGCGAGCTGCTGAACGTCCTCCTCCGCGACGTCCCGCTCGACACGGGCATCGACTGCGGCGTCCTGGCCGAGCGGACTCCGGGGTTCGTCGCCGCGGACCTGATCGCCCTGCGCCGGGACGCGGCACTCCGCGCGGCGCTGCGCCAGCGTGAGGCGGACGAGCCGCGGATTTCGCAGCAGGACCTCCTGGACGCGCTGGCCACCGTCCGCCCGGTGTCGATGTCCACTTCGGACAACCTGGCCACCGGCGGGCTGACGCTGGACGACGTCGGGAACATGGTCGACGTCAAGCAGTCGCTCACCGAAGCGGTGCTGTGGCCGCTGCGGTACCCGGACTCGTTCGCCCGGCTCGGCGTCGAACCGCCGCGGGGCGTGCTGCTCTACGGGCCGCCCGGTGGCGGCAAGACGTTCCTCGTGCGGGCGCTGGCCGGCACCGGCGCGCTGAACGTCTTCGCGGTCAAGGGCGCCGAGCTGATGGACAAGTGGGTCGGCGAATCGGAGCGCGCGGTGCGGGAGCTGTTCCGCCGGGCCGCCGAGGCCGCGCCGTCGCTGATCTTCCTCGACGAGATCGACGCGCTCGCCCCGCGCCGCGGCCAGTCGTCGGACTCCGGCGTCGCCGACCGCGTGGTCGCGGCGCTGCTGACCGAGCTCGACGGCGTCGAGCCGATGCGCGAGGTCGTCGTCCTGGGCGCGACTAACCGGCCGGAGCTGGTCGACCCGGCGCTGCTGCGGCCGGGCCGGCTGGAGCGCCGCGTCTACGTGCCGCCGCCGGACGCCGAAGCCCGCGCCGCGATCCTCGTGGCCAGCTCGAAGAACACGCCGCTGGCCTCCGATGTGGACTTGGCCGAGGTCGCGTCCACTCTGGACGGTTACTCGGCCGCCGACTGCTCGGCGCTCATCCGCGAGGCGGCGCTGACGGCGATGCGTGAGTCCCTGGAGGCCCGCGAAGTCACGGCGGCGCACCTGGACGCGGCACGCAAGACGGTCCGGCCGAGCCTCGACCCGGCCCAGCTCGCGACCCTCGAGGCCTACGCGAAAACCCAGGCCGGAGAGTGAAAAAAGGGGCGCCACCCGCGGGTGGCGCCCCTTTTCGGAGAAGCTCGTCAGCTGCCCTTGTGGCCCGACTCGTAGTTGTTCGTCACGATGACGATCACGCCCGGCGTCGCGTCCTGGATACCGGCGAAGCGGGGCTCGGCCTTGAAGCCGAACTCCTGCGCGAGCTGCTTGGCCGCGGCTTCCTCGTCGGTGCCCGGGCGGTAGTACGCCGTGGTCGCCGGGATGACGCCCTGCGAGTAGTTGCTGACCTCGGTGACGTTCCAGCCCGCGCCGGCGAAGTCGTCCTTCGCGCGCGCGGCGAGGCCCTTGATCGTCGAGTTGTTGAACACCCGGACGGTGACCCACTTGTTCGACGCCTGCTGGTCACCCGGCTGGCCGGGCTGACCCGACGTCGGCTGGCCGGGCGCCGGTGAGGTCGGCGACGGCGGCGTGGGCGACGTCGGGTTCGTCGAGGTCGACGGCGGTGGTGTCGAAGACGTGGTGGGCGGCGTCGACGTGCCGCCCGACGTACCCGGCGGGGTGGCCGTGCCACTCGGCCCGGCTTCGTTCGACCCGCCGCCGCTCAACGCGGACACGCCGCCGATGACCGCGGCGATGATGGCCACCCCGATCAGGGCGACGCCCGCGGCCTTCATCGGCCGGGACATTCCCGAAAACACGCTCATTTCAGCTCGATCCCCAGTCGCCGGGCGCCACGTTTGCGTTGCCGGGCGGCGCGCGTCTTGCGCAGCCGCTTCACCAGCATCGGGTCGGCTTCGATCGCTTCCGGCTTCTCCAGCAGCTTGTTGAGCAGCTGGTAGTAGCGCGTGGCAGACAAGTCGAAGCGCTCGCGGATGGCGTTCTCCTTCGCCCCGGCGTGTCGCCACCACTGGCGCTCGAAGGCGAGGATCTCGACCTCGCGTTCGGTCAGGCCGGGCACGTGCTTCGGCGGCGACGGCTGCGGCTCAGCCATCGACTCCGCGGCGTCCATCCGGGTCCCTCCCAATCGGGCGTCATGGCGAATCAGACCTAGCTCTTCCGCGGGCGTCATTCAACCACGGAAGCCCACGCCGACGTGGGCATCCGCGTCGGCGCGTCACGGTCTGATGCAGGTCTACCAGAGGGGTCCGACTAAACTGCGTGGTCGTGACCATCCACCCCATCGTGATCGCCGGCGAACCCGTGCTGCACCAGCCGACTCGGGAGATCACCGAGTTCGACGAGAAGCTGCGCACGCTCACCGACGACATGTTCGAGACGATGTACGCCGCCGAGGGCGTCGGCCTCGCGGCCAACCAGATCGGCCTCGACCTGCGGGTGTTCGTGTACGACTGCCCGGACGACGAAGGCGTGCGGCACACGGGCCTCGTCGTGAACCCGAAGCTCGAGACGTCGGAGATCCCGGAGACCATGCCGGACCCGGACGACGACTGGGAGGGCTGCCTGTCGGCGCCCGGCGAGTCGTACCCGACGGGCCGCGCGAAGTGGGCGAAGGTGACCGGCTTCGACGTCGAAGGCAACCCGATCGAGGTCGAGGGCACCGGCTACTTCGCGCGCTGCCTGCAGCACGAAACCGATCACCTGGACGGCTTCATCTACCTCGACCGCCTGATGGGGCGGCACGCGCGCGCGGCGAAGAAGATGCTGAAGTCCAACAAGTGGGGCGTCCCGGGCAACTCGTGGCTGCCCCCGAAGACCCCCGAAGACGACGGCGCCGTCCTCTGACCCGCCCCGTCGTGAGTGAGAAACAGGGTTAGAACACTGTTTCTCACTCACGACGGGTTTCAGCAGCCGAGGAAGTGGCAGCGGACCACCTGCGGCGTCTCCAGCGTCGAGCCCGCCTTGACGTCCTGCGCGAGCCGGACGTACTGCGCGTGCGTCCAGGCCAGCGGGGTCGCCGACGTGTTCGGCGTGCCGGTCGGGAAGCCCGGCTGGCCCGACGGCGGGTTCTCGTCCCACACCTGCTCCGGCATGGTCTCCGCCGAGCTGCTCACCCGGCCGAGGTCACGCAGCCGCCGCGCGGCCGACGACGGGTCGCCGAGCGTCAGCTCGTACTCGCCGCGCTCGCCGGCGAGCAGCGGCCACAGCCGCCCGAACGTCGTGCGGCTCTCGGCCGGGAACGTGTAGTCCCACGGCGCACCGTCGGCCTGCTCGCCGTAACCGTCCTTCGTGTAGCGGTGCCAGAACTGGCCCGTCGGCGTGGTGAAGGCGATGTCCTTGTCGGTGACCCTGATGCTGTTGCGGATCACCGGGTCGTCGGCCCGGTAGATACCGAGCCGGACCAGGTCGAGGAAGCCCGCGTCGGTGACCGCGCGCTGGTCCATCGTGACGCTCGAGTTGCCGAGGTTGTACGTCGTGCCGGCGTTGGCGTTCGCGTCCTTGGTGAGCCGGACGAAGTACGGGTCCTTCGACAGCGGCCCGTTCGTGGTGATCGTCTGCTTCGGCAGGTCGGCCTTCATCTTGTCGGCCGCCGCGAGGTACCGGGCGGCGTCCGCCGGAGCTCCGTTGTGCGAAGCCAGATCCGCGGCGCAGACGAGCCCGGCGATCACCGACGCGATGGTCGAGGGCGACCAGCCGTCCTGCTCCTCCCAGCGCTCCTGCTGGGTGTACGGCGCAGGCTGCCCGTTCGGGCCCACGTAACCGAGGATGAAGTCGGCGGCCTTCCGGACGCCGGGCCACAGGTCGGTCCGGCCGAGCTGCTGGGCCAGCACGATCGGGAAAGCGGTTTCGTCGAGCTGGATCGACGTCCAGTACGGCACGCCGTCGACCCGGCTGTTCTGCGGCATGTGCCCGTCGGCCTGCTGCTGCGTGCCGAACATGTAGCTCACGGCGCGGTTCGCGGCGCCCTTGTCGCCGCCGGCGGCCAGGCCGGTCGCGATCTGGTAGAGGTCACGCGGCCAGACCAGGTGGTAGGTGCCGGACGGCGACCACTCCGGGTCGTTGTTCCCGAAGCGCCACGGCATGCTCGGCGACGCGATGAAGGCGCCCGGGTGGTGCTTGTCCTCGCTCGCGGCGAGCGTCAGCATCGACGCCTGGTAAAGGTCGCGCTCGGCGTCGGTCTTCAGCGACGACGGCGGCTTGCTCACCCCGCGCAGGTACTGCTCCCAGCCGCGGTCGTACGCGCGGGTGATGTCGCGGACGCCGCGTCGCTGCGACGCCTGCGCGCTGCCGAGCGCGTCTGCGGCCTTCGCGCCCATGCCGAGGGCGAGGGTGACGTGCCGGTTCCGGACGCCGTCGGCGCTCGTCTGCCCGGTCAGCAGGACGTTGCCCTTCGCGGCGGTGTCGTAGGAGTTCAGCTTGAAGGTCTTCGTGAGCTGCGTGTTCCCGTCGGACGCGCCCGCGTAGCCGACGCTCGTCTTCGTGAACGCGGGCTTCGCGGTCAACGCGGCGGCGTTGGTCGCGTCCTGCGCGGTGACGGCGTCACCCTTGCGCGCGGCCGAGTCGTCGGAGCCGTCGTTGGTGAGGTCCGGGTCGGCGACCGCGTAGAGCTGGTACGGGCGCCCGGTGAGCGACTGGAAGTCGACGTCCACCAGCACCGTCGTGGCGGCCGGGTCGGTGACGTAGGTCTTGCGCAGGCGCCAGCGGTGCTGGTCGTCGGTGATGGTCTGCTCGTAAACCAAACTGTCGTCGTCGGTCCGCCGGACCTGCTGGGACTTCGCCGAGTAGTCGGTGACGGCGAAGCTGCGGCCGTCCGTGACGACGAAGTTCATCGACCGGACGCTCGGCGTCGACAGGTCCGGGTAGTAGACCTCGGACATCTGGCCGCCCTGGAGGGTGAACCAGACGTTGCTGGAGCGGTCGTGAGCCGTGCCGAAGCCGGTCTTGTTCGCGGGCAGCCAGCTGGGATGGGCGCCCGGGGCGCCGGGAGCCTCTCCCCGGGCCGCCGCGATCCCCGGGATCAGGCCGGTGACCAGCAGCCCGGCGAGGGCGCCGAACATGAGTTTGCGCATATCAACCCCACAGAAAGTCGCTTCTGCACCGTTACAGAAGCGCCTGGAAGTGTCTCGCCGATTCTTCACCGGCGCATGGTCCGATCCGGTGAACCACCGACCGTCACTGGTCCGGTAATCCGCTTGCCCACCGTGTCCGGCGCCGCGACGATCGGGTGATGCCGAACCTGCTCGCGTTCCTCCCCGCCGCGTTCCTCATCGCGATGGTCCCCGGGCCCGCGACGGTCATGCTGATCAAGCAGGCGGCCCGCGGCTCGAAGCGCAACGCCTTCGCGACGATCGCCGGCATCGAGTTCGGCGTCGCGTTCTGGGGGCTCGCCGCGGTGTTCGGCCTGACCGCGTTGCTCGCCGCTTCCCAGACGGCGTACGACATCCTGCGCTTCGCGGGCGCGATCTTCCTGGTCTACCTGGGGATCAAGGCGCTGTTCTTCCGCGGTTCGGGTGCGGAGAAGGAGATCCGGCCCGGCGCGGGCTTCCGGTCCGGGCTCCTCACGAACATCGGCAACCCCAAGGCGGGCGTGTTCGCGCTGTCGTTCCTGCCGCAGTTCGTCCCGGCCCACGCGGGCGCCGGCGCGCTGCTGGTCTGCGTCGCGGCCTGGATCGTCGCCGACCTCGTCTGGTACTCGACGCTCGCCCTGCTCGTCACGCGGCTCGGGCAGTGGCTGCGTCGCGAGAACGTCAAGCGGTGGCTCGAGCGCACCTCGGGCGGGCTGCTGATCGGCTTCGGCGTCACCGTCGCCCTCGAGGGCTGAGTTCACCACCAGCGAACGGACTTCCGCGGCCTTCGAGCGCACACTTGTAGTACCTGCAACGGTGTAATCGAGGTGCTCCCATGGACGAGGCGATGGACGCCTACTCGCGCGCCGTCAGCACGGTCGCGAAGACCGTCACCCCGCACGTCGCCGGGGTTCAGCTCGCGCGCGGCAGCGGCTCGGCGGTCGTCTTCGCCGACGACGGCCACCTGCTCACCAACGCCCACGTCGTCACCGACCACCGGCGCGGCGTCGCGACCTTCGCGGACGGCAGCGAGGTGCCCTTCGACGTCGTCGGCGCCGATCCGCTGTCCGATCTCGCCGTGCTGCGGGCGCGCGGCGAGACGCCGTCGGCCGCTCGGCTGGGCGACGCCGACGAGCTCGTCGTCGGGCAGCTCGTCGTGGCCATCGGGAGCCCGCTCGGCTTCTCCGGCACCGTCACCGCGGGCGTCGTCAGCGCGCTCGGCCGGGCGCTCCCGGTGCGGCAGGGGCGCACCGCCCGGGTGATCGAGGACGTCATCCAGACCGACGCGGCGCTCAACCCGGGCAACTCGGGCGGCGCGCTCGCCGACTCCGCCGGCCGGGTGGTCGGCATCAACACCGCGGTCGCCGGCGTCGGGCTCGGGCTCGCGGTGCCGATCAACGCGACGACGCGGCGGATCATCGACACGCTCGTCGTCGAGGGCCGGGTGCGGCGCGCGTACCTCGGCGTCGTCGGCGTGCCCGCACCGCTGCCGGACGACGTCGCCGAGCGCACCGGGCAGAGCGCCGGCCTGCGGGTGCGCGAGGTGGTCGCGGGCGGGCCCGCCGACCGCGCCGGGCTGCGCGCCGGCGACCTCGTGCTGACCGTCGGGCGCACCCGCGTCTCCGACGCCCAAGGCATCCAGCGCCAGCTGTTCGCGGAAGTGATCGGCACCGCACTGCCGATCACCGTGCTGCGCAACGGAGCCATGGTCGACGTCTACGCGACACCGGCCGAACTCGTCGGGTGAGGTGACCTGACTTGAGTATCGCGCGCCGGCGTGGCATGGTCGGTGGCACAACACCAACGCGGGAGCTCGCGCCATGGCGGGCTGAGAGGGCGACTCGGGATCTTTCCCAGGTGTCACCGACCGCATGAACCTGACCGGGTAATGCCGGCGTAGGGAGTGAAAGTCGTTGACGACGCTCGACTCTGCTGTCCAAAAGAAGGACGTCTCCGTAACGACCGGGCCGATCACCGGCTCGCACAAGGTCTACCACCGGACCGAATCCGGATTGCGTGTTCCCGCGCGCCGGATCGACCTTTCCAACGGCGAACACTTCGACGTCTACGACACTTCGGGCCCGTACACCGACCCGGAAGCCGAGATCGACGTCCACAGTGGACTGCATCGGCTGCGCACGGGTTGGGCCGACGGGCGTGAGCACAACACCCAGCTCGGGTGGGCCAAGCAGGGCGTCATCACGCGGGAAATGGAGTACATCGCCGCCCGCGAACGGGTTTCGCCGGAGTTCGTGCGCGCGGAGGTCGCCAGTGGCCGCGCGGTGATCCCGGCCAACCGCCGCCACCCCGAGTCCGAGCCGATGATCATCGGCAAGAACTTCCTGGTGAAGATCAACGCCAACATGGGCAACTCGGCCGTCTGGTCATCGGTCGAGGAAGAGGTCGACAAGATGGTGTGGGCGACCCGCTGGGGCGCCGACACGATCATGGACCTCTCCACCGGCAAGCGGATCCACGAGACGCGCGAGTGGATCATCCGCAACTCGCCGGTCCCGGTCGGCACCGTACCGATCTACCAGGCATTGGAAAAGGTCGACGGGGAACCGGAAAAGCTGTCGTGGGAGATCTACCGCGACACGATCATCGAGCAGTGCGAGCAAGGGGTCGACTACGTCACCGTGCACGCCGGCGTGCTGCTGCGCTACATCCCGCTGACCGCGCGACGCGTCACGGGAATCGTCAGTCGCGGTGGGTCGATCATGGCCGCGTGGTGCCTCGCGCACCACCAGGAGTCCTTCCTGTACACGCATTTCGAGGAACTCTGCGAGATCCTGCGGCAGTACGACGTCACGTTCTCCCTCGGTGACGGCCTGCGCCCCGGCTCGATCGCCGACGCCAACGACCGCGCCCAGTTCGCCGAGCTGGAAACCCTCGGCGAGCTGACGCACATCGCGCGCTCGCACGACGTCCAGGTGATGATCGAAGGCCCCGGCCACGTGCCGATGCACAAGATCAAGGAGAACGTGGAGCTGGAGGAAAAGCTCTGCGGCGAGGCGCCGTTCTACACCCTCGGTCCACTCGCGACGGACATCGCGCCGGGCTACGACCACATCACGTCGGCCATCGGCGCGGCGCAGATCGGCTGGTACGGCACGGCGATGCTCTGTTACGTGACGCCGAAGGAGCACCTCGGCCTGCCGAACCGCGACGACGTCAAGACCGGCGTGATCACGTACAAGATCGCCGCGCACGCCGCGGACCTCGCCAAGGGGCACCCGTACGCGCAGGAGTGGGACGACGAGCTGTCGAAGGCACGCTTCGAGTTCCGCTGGAACGACCAGTTCAACCTGTCGCTCGACCCGGACACCGCGCGGTCGTTCCACGACGAGACGCTGCCCGTGGAAGCCGCCAAGACCGCGCACTTCTGCTCGATGTGCGGGCCGAAATTCTGCTCGATGCGGATCACGCAGGACGTCCGCAAGTACGCCGAGGAGCACGGTTTGTCCACTGTGGAGGCCATCGAGGCCGGCATGGCGGAGAAGTCTGCCGAGTTCTCGGACTCGGGGAACAAGGTCTACCTGCCCGTGGTGCAGCCGTGATTCCACGGACCGCCCTCACCATCGCCGGCTCCGACTCCGGCGGCGGTGCGGGCATCCAGGCGGACCTGCGCACGTTCTTCGCGAACGGCGTCCACGGGCTCGTCGCGCTGACGGCCGTCACGGTGCAGAACTCGTTGGGCGTGCAGGGTTTCACGGAGATCCCGGCGGACGTCGTCACCGCGCAGATCAAGGCGGTGGCGTCCGACATGGGCGTGCACGCGGCCAAGACCGGGATGCTGGCGACGGCCGAGATCATCCGCGCGGTGGCCAAGACGCTGGCCGAGCTGGGCCTGGACTTCCCGCTGGTGGTCGACCCGGTGGCGGCGTCGATGACCGGCCACGCGCTGCTGCGGGAGGACGCCCTGGAGGCGATCCGCACGGAGCTGTTCCCCCGCGCGACGCTCATCACGCCGAACCTGGACGAAGTCGGCCTGCTGACGGGGATTTCGGTTTCCGACGCTGCTTCCCAACGCGCGGCGGCCGAGGCTCTGCTGGAGTTCGGGTCTCAGTGGGTCCTCGTCAAGGGCGGCCACATGCAGGGCACATCGGACTGCGTGGACCTGCTGTCGGACGGCAGTTCGTTCATCTCGCTGAGCGGCCCGCGGTACGAGACGAACAACACCCACGGCGGCGGCGACACGATGGCGTCGGCGATCACGGCGTCGCTGGCGAAGGGCGCCTCGGTGCCGGACGCCGTGGCGGCGGGGAAGAAGTTCATCGAGCGGTGCGTGGCGGAGAGCTACCCGCTCGGCGCGGGCGTCGGGCCAGTGTCGCCGTTTTGGGTGCTGGAGGGTCGTGAGTGAGAAATCCCCACGGGCTTGCTGCCTTCGCATGTCCCGGCCGACCCTTCGGGGAGTCCGCCGGCGGCG
>NZ_JBFBAG010000082.1:0-31617 GCF_040682155.1 Amycolatopsis sp. NPDC051371 | reverse complement strand
GGCTTCTTCTTGGCCATGGGTTCCATGATGAGGGACATCCCTTCCAGGGGCTTGCGCCCCTGATCGGAGGTGTCTGCCAAAACGGGTCAAGCCCAGACCTGAATGAGTCATTCAAGACCTTTGGCGGGGCGGGCGCGGACCCCTGGCGGGGCGGCGGTGCGAGCGAAGCTCCACCTTCGCGCAGCGTCGCGAATGAGTCATTCGCGACGCGGGAGGCCTCGAAAGAGTCATTCGCGACCTTCAAAGGGGCGGCGGTGCGAGCCGACGGCGGCTTACAGCCGCGGGTGGCGCTCTCCATGGTGCGCGGCCAAGGAGCGGACGCCACAGCCGCGAGTGAACTCTCGACGGGCGCGGGATTCGTCTCGCGCACGTAATGAACGACCCGTTCAGGTCGTCTGGCGGCACGAACGAGTCGTTCACGTCACTCGGCCCGCCTTTAGGGCCGCGGGTGGCCGCTCTTCGCGCGGGCGTGCTTGCCCGTCGCCAGATCCGCCAGCCGAGCCAAAGACTCAGTGTTGCGCGGCTTGATCAGGAGCGACTGCACCGCCGCCGGCAGGACCTTCCCCGGCCCGCGGACGATGTGCTCGGTCATCCGGACCAGGGTCCCCTCGCCGTGGGGCACGAGCGTCAGCGCGACCGCCGCCGCGCCCAGTGGCCAGCCGCGCGCCTCCAGGGACAGCGAAATCCCCGGCTCGACCGCCGTCACCACCGTCTCGTCCTGGATGTGCACCGGCCACGGGCCCACGCTGTGGTGGATCCGGGAGCCCACCGCCGGCCATTCCAGCTCGACGTCACGGATGTGCGAGCTCCCGACCACCCAGCCGGCGTACAGCCAGCCGTCGGCGAGGACCTCGAACACGGCCTCGGGCGGGACGTCGATCACGCGGCTGACCTCGGTCACGGCTTCCTCCTGCTTCTCGGGACGGACCAGGAGTACCCCGTCGCGGACGGGGTATGCCCGCGCCGACGAAGCAGGAGGTGGCGACCGTGGCCAGACGACGGAAAGAGCCCGAAGGGCCGGGCGAGCTGTCCAAGGGGACGTGGGGTGGGGTGCTCAAGCGCACCTTCAAGCAGTTCAACCGGGACAACCTGACCGACTGGGCGGCGGCGCTCACCTACTACGCCGTGTTGTCGCTGTTCCCGGGCATCATCGTGCTCACGGCGATCCTCGGTCTGCTGGGCCCGGCCGCGATCCAGACCGTGATCGACAACATCAACCAGGTCGTTCCCGGGCAGGGCAAGGACATCCTCGTCGGCGCGATCAAGGAGCTGGCCGGCTCGCGCAGCCTGGCCGGGCCGCTGGCGATCATCGGCCTGATCGGCGCGCTGTGGTCGGCGTCCGGCTACGTCGGCGCGTTCATGCGCGCGTCGAACTCCATCTACGGCATGCCCGAGGGACGCCCGATCTGGAAGACGATCCCCCTGCGGATCGCGCTGACGATCGGCATCGTCGTCCTGCTGGCGGCGTGCGCGCTGGGCGTGGTGGCGACCGGCACGGTCGCCCGCCGAATCGGCGACATGATCGGCCTCGGCTCGACCGGGGTCCTGGTGTGGGAGATCGCGAAGTGGCCGGTCATCGCGCTGCTCGTCAGCCTGGCGTTCGCGCTGCTGTACTGGGTGGGCCCGAACGTGCGGCAGCCGGGGTTCAAGTGGCTGACGCCGGGCGGGCTGGTGGCCGTGGTGCTGTGGGTGCTGGCGTCGGCGGGCTTCGCGCTGTACGTCGCGAACTTCGGCTCCTACAACAAGACCTACGGTTCGCTGGCCGGGGTGATCGTGTTCCTTGTATGGTTGTGGATCTCGAACCTCGCGGTGCTGCTGGGGGCGGAGCTGGACGCCGAAGTGGCCCGCGGGCGCACGATCGAAGCGGGGCGCGGGGAGGACCAGGAAGAGCCGTTCCTGCCGCCGCGCGACACGAAGGCGATGGACGACGACGAAGCCGCGGACGTGGCGAGGGAAGCCGAACGGAGCTGAGCGGATGGCCTGCCGGATCACCGAACTCGTGCTGGATTGCCGGGACCCCGACCGGCTCGCGGAGTTCTGGTGCGCGGTGCTCGGCTACGAGGTCGTCGGCCACGAGCCCGACGGCCTCGAGCTGGGCCCGCCCGGCGGCCGCTTCGGCGACGGGCCGCCGACGTTGGTGCTGGCCCGGACGGAGAACCCCCGCCGCGGGAAGCTGCCGTTGCACCTGGACGTGAGTCCGGCGGGGACCGACCAGGAGACGGAGCTGGCCCGGCTGCTGGCCTTGGGCGCGCGGCCGGCGGACGTCGGTCAGGACGGCAGCGAGTCCTGGGAAGTGCTGCAGGACCCGGAAGGGAACGAGTTCTGCTTGCTGCGCAAGGACGTGGGGGCCTGACGTTCGGTCGGCCGCGCGGCCGACCGGAGGCCAAGGCCCGTCGCGGCGCAGGAAGCCATCCTCACGCCCTAAGCGGTGAACGACTCTTTCATGACGTGTCCGGGCGAGGCCGGCACGACCAGCCGTCAGCGCTCGTCGCTCTCGGCCGCGCAGCGGCGCCATTGCACCTGATCCCCGGCGCGGTCCGCGTGCCACACCTGGGTCTCCTCGGACTCCCACGTCGGCAGCAGCCGTCCCGTCACCACGCGCCCGCGGGCCACCCGGCCGAACAACTCCACGCCATCGGCGCGCCGGGCCGCCGGGATCCACGCCGGGAACCTCGTTCCGGGCAGTTTCCGCTCGATCCACTCCCGGGCCGAGCCCTCGCTCCCGTGGTCGGATTCGACGATGCTCGACACCGGCCCGTCGCCGCCGACCGCGAGGCCGATCGACGCGCGCCAGCGCACGGAAGTAGCGTCGGGATTCATCAGTCCCAGGTTCCCGGACGAACGGGTCGGCGGGCCAGTACACGGACGGGTGGATCGACGTTCACTCACCGTGTCTCCTGTCACTCGCCGGCTCGGAATCGCCCGCCGGGTTCCCCGGCCGGGTGATGTTCAATCACGCGCGGCTGAGCAACCGCGCGCACGCCCTCTCCAGCACCGCCCGCGCGTCGTCCCCGTCGACGCGGGCCGCCCGCTTCAGCGCCGGCGCGATCGTGCGCTCGGCGCGGTACGCCTCGACCAGTCTCGGGTCCACATAGGACGACCGGCACACGGCCGGGGTGTTGCCGAGCGCCTTCGAAACCTCCTTCATCACTCCGGCCTCCGCGCGCTTCTGCGCGGCCTTCGAAGCCGGAGCCTCCGCGGCGGCGAACGCGGCCGCCGCCAGCACCGTCGCGTTCCACGTGCGCAGGTCCTTCGCGGTGCAGTCGTCGCCGGCCAGCTCCTTGAACCGCTCGTTGATGTCGGCCGCGTGCACCTCGTGCCAGGTCCGGCCCTCGCGGTAGACGAGCAGCCGGTCGCTGTCCGGCCGGCTGCGCAGCAGCGACTTCAGCACCGTGGCCAAGGCGGAGTCCCGGATGGCCACCTCACGGTCGAGACCGCCCTTGGCGACGTAGCAGAACCGGCACTCGTCGCCGCGGACCGCCACGTGGGAGCGCAGCAGCGTCGCGGCGCCGTGGGTGCCGTTCTCCTCCGCGTACTCCTCGCCGCCGGTCCGGAAGATTCCCCGGTCGAGCATCCGCAGCGCCGCCGCGAGGACCCGCTTCCGGGTGAGGCCGGACCCGGCGAGGTCGGCCTCGACCGCCGCCCGCCACTCGGGCAGCCGACGAGCCATCGCCAGCACGCGATCGTGCTTCTCCTCGTCGCGGTCGCGGCGCCACTGCTCGTGGTAGAGGTACTGGCGCCGCCCCGCGTCGTCGGTCCCGACGGCCTGGATGTGCCCGTTCGGGTACGGGCAGATCCACACTTTCCGCCAGGCCGGCGGGATGACCAGGTTCTTGATCCGGTCGAGCAGCTCCGGATCGGTGACCGGCTCGCCGTCGGCCGTGGCGTAGGAGAACCCGCGGCCGCGGCGGATCCGCCGGATGCCGGGGCCGTGCAGGTCGCTGCGGCGGAGTCTGGTGCGTCCCATCGCCGCGAAATACCCGCCCCGCGTACCGGGAAACCATGATTGCCGGCCGCCGGCCCGGGTACGCCGGGGAGACCAACCGGAAAGGAGCGGTCGCATGACCACCGCCACCAAGCCCCTGGCCGTCGTCACCGGCGCGTCCAGCGGAATCGGGTTCGAGCTGGCGAAGCAGTTCGCCCGGCACGACTTCGACCTCGTGCTGGCCGCCGAGGACGACGAGCTGGCCACGGCCGCCGACCAGGTCCGCGCCTGCGGGGCCGAGGTCGAGGCCGTCCGGACCGACCTCGCCGCCGCCGAGGGGGTCGAGGAGCTCGTCCGGCGGCTGGCCGGCCGTCCGGTCGAGGCACTGGCCGTCAACGCCGGCGTCGGCATCAACGGCGAGTTCGCGGGCGACACCCTGCTGGAGGACCAGCTGACCGTCGTCGACCTCAACGTGCGCTCGGCCGTGCACCTGACGAAGCGGGTCGTGCCCGGCATGATCGGGCGCGGCCACGGCCGGGTGCTGTTCACGTCGTCGATCGCCGGCACGTCCCCGGCGCCCTACCAGGCGGTCTACGCCGCTTCGAAGGCGTTCCTGACGTCGTTCGCCGAAGGCCTGCGCGGCGAGGTGAAGGACAAGGGCGTCACCGTGACGGCGCTGCTGCCGGGCCCGACCGACACGGAGTTCTTCGAGCGCGCCGACATGGAGGACACCAAGCTCGCCGCGGGCGACAAGGACTCGGCGGCCGAGATCGCCGAAGCCGGGTACGAAGCGCTGATGGCCGGCGAGGACAAGGTCGTCGCGGGCATGGCGAAGAACAAGCTCCAGGCGGCCGCCTCACGCGTGCTGCCCGACGAGGCCAAGGCGAAGCAGCAGGGCAAGATGATGAAGCCCGGATCGGCGGACGCATGAGCGTCGTCAAGGACATCTCGGCCAAGGCGAAGCAGGTGCAGCGCGATTACGCGGGCGACGCCGACCGCCCGCTGGCCGGTTACGTCGGCGCCATGGGCGCGTACGGCGCCTTCGTCGGCGGGTTGACGGCGCTGGGCCGCGTCGTCGGCGCCCGGCTGCCGCGCCGGGTCGGCGCCGCCGACACGGTGCTGTTGGGCACGGCCACCTTCAAGGCGAGCCGGATGCTGGCCAAGGCGGCCATCACCAGCCCGCTACGGGCGCCGTTCACGCGCTACGAGGAACCCGCAGGGGAGGACGAGCTGAACGAGTCCGTCCCCGCCGAGGGCCACGCCGGGCACGCGGTCGGCGAGCTGGTGTCGTGCCCGTTCTGCCTGGACGTCTGGATCGGCACCGGGCTGGCCGCGGGCCTGGTCATGGCGCCGAAGCCGACGCGGCTCGCGGCCACGGTGCTGACGGCCGTCGGCGCGGCCGACGTCCTGCACCTGCTCTACGACGCGGCCAAGAAGCTCGCGTCCGGCTAGCTCGGCCAGGCGCCGGGCGGGTGCGGCGGGACGGTCAGCTCGGCGAACAGGCCGTAGTAATCACTCGCCTGGACGCCGTCGATCGCGTCCACCAGCACCCGCCGGCACCCGGCGACGGCGAGCGGTGGACCATCCACAGTGGACCCCACGGCGGCGGTGCCGGCACCCGCGCGACGACCGTGGCGCACCCGGCCGGCCGGATCGACCGCCCGGCCGGGCGGTCGATCTCATGGGTCTCGCCGACCGACCTCCTGCAGGGCGACGACGTCCGGCTCCAGGGCCCCGCAGCCGCCCGGCGAGGAGCCGGCGCCTCTCCGGCCGGAAGGCGTACTCCGGCACCGGCACGTTTATCGTGAGGACGCGCAGGCGGCTCACGCGGGGCCGCGGCGCAGCGGGCGGACCGCCGGGCCTTGCACGACTTCGCCGTCGACGCCGAACCGCGAACCGTGGCAGGGGCAGTCCCAGGTCTTTTCCGCGTCGTTGAACGAAACCAGGCAGCCGAGGTGCGTGCAGTGCGCGCCGACGGTGTGCAGCTGACCGGCGTCGTCGCGGTGGGCGGCGAGGAGCTCCCCGCCGACGCGGACGACCTCCGCGTCGCCGGGCCGCAGGTCGTCGAGCTTTTCCGACCGCCACAGCGCGGCGACATGGTCGCCGATCAGGTACCGGGCGACGGTGAGGTTGTCTTCGGCCACGCCGAGCACCGAACGGGCGTCGAAGCGGTTGGGGTCGAACAGGTCCGCCGCCGGGTGCGGCTCGCCGAGGATCCGCGCCGCGAGGACGTGTCCGGCAGCGGTGCCGCCGGTCATGCCCCACTGGCCGAAGCCGGTGGCCACCCAGAGGTTCTTCGTCCCCGGCAGGTACCGGCCGATGTAGGGCACGCCGTCCGGAGTGGACATGTCGTGGGCGGACCAGCGGTGGGTCACGCGGTGCAGGCCCGCGTGCGTGTCCGCCCAGTCCGCGAGCCGCTGGTACCGGCGCTCGACGTGCACGTGGGCCCCGACGCGGTAGTGCTCGCCGCCCGCGATCACCATCGGCGTGCCCGCTTCGGTGTACCCGCGCACGGAGTGGTGCGTGTCGGCGTCGAGGAACATGCCGTCCGGCGGGGCGTTCCCGGCCGCCGGGCCCGCGACGACCAGGTCGCGGACCGGTTCGAGCCGGGCGAAGTACAGGCCGCGGTCGAGCACGGGGTAGTGGGTCGTGACGACGACCTCGCGCGCCACGACGTCGCCGCGCGAGGTGCGGACGGTCTGCCCGTTCAGCGCCGTCGCGCGGGCGTGTTCGACGACCGTGCCGCCCGCGCGCTCGATCTCGGCGGCGAGGCCGAGCAGCCACCGGCGCGGGTGGAAGTGCGCCTGCCCGGTGGTCCGGACGGCGCCGAGCGCGGGCACCTCGAGCGTGACGTCTTCGACGAAGGATGCGGGCAGGCCGGCTGCCGCGGCGGCGTCCGCCTCGCGCTTGAGCGAGTCGACGGTGTCTTCCCGCGTCGTGTAGACGTAGCTGTCTTCGCGGGTGAAGCCGCACTCGATCCCGAGTTCGGCCGCCGTCGCCGCGATCCACTCGAGCGCGGTCGTCTGCGACTTGGCGTAGGTCTCGGCCGCCTTCGCGCCGTGGCGGGACGACAGCTGCGCGTACTTCGCCCCGTGCTGGGCACTGACCTTCGCCGTCGTGTGGCCGGACACCCCGGCGGCGACCCGCTCGGCCTCCAGCACGACGACCGAGCGGCCGGCGCGGGCGAGCAGCAGCGCCGTGGTGAGGCCGGCGATGCCCGCCCCGAGCACCGCGACGTCGGCCTCCGCGGGGACCGGCACCCCGGTGCGGTCCGGCGCGGGCGCGGTGTCGACCCAGAGCGAAAGCGGTGCGGGCAGTGCGGCCATGCGCGCGGGATGCCCGCTCCCGGCACGCCGAAACTCGGCCGTACGGACCGTTTCGGCCCAGGGGTGCCGGGTAGGCCTCCCGGCATGAGTACCAACATCTTCGTAGTCGGACTGGACGAGGAGAACCAGCGTGTTCTGGACCGCCTGCCCTTGGCGGGGACCTACGACTTCCACGGCCTGCTGACCCCGGAAGAGCTGCAACACGGCGAGATCGACTTCGAGGCGCTGCTGAAGACCGCGCAGCACCAGCTCGACGCCTTCGACGGCGACGTCGCCGCGATCGTCACCTACTGGGACTTCCCGGCGGCGACGCTCGTCCCGATCCTGTGCGCCCGCTACGGCCTGCCCAGCCTGTCGCTGGAAGCCGTCCTCAAGTGCGAGCACAAGTACTGGAGCCGGCTGGAACAGCGCGAGGTGATCGACGAGCTGCCGAACTTCGGCATCGTCGACCTCGACGGCGAGCGACCGGTGCCGCCCGAGGGCGTCGGCTTCCCGATGTGGCTCAAGCCGGTCAAGTCGTTCTCCTCCGAACTCGCGTTCAAGGCTCGCGACGAGGCCGAGTTCGCCGGCGCGGTCGACGAGATCCGCGCCGGCGTCGCCAGAGTCGGGGAGCCGTTCGGCTACGTCCTCGACCAGGTGCAGCTGCCGCCGGAGATCGCCCGGGTCGGCGGCGCGGCGTGCCTGGCCGAGGAAGCCCTGCACGGCGTGCAGGCCGCCGTGGAGGGCTACGTGTACCACGGCGAAGTCGTCGTCTACGGTGCCCTCGACTCGATCAACTACCCGGACAGCTCGTCGTTCCTGCGCCACCAGTACCCGTCGCAGCTGTGCGAGGAGCCCGTCCGGCGGATGGGCGAGGTGGCCGAGCGGGTGATGAAGCGGATCGGCTACGACAACGGCACCTTCAGCATCGAGTTCTTCTGCGACCCCGAGTCGGGCCAGGTGGCCCTGCTGGAGATCAACCCGCGGCACTCGCAGTCGCACGCCGAGCTGTTCGAGTTCGTCGACGGCGTCGCCAACCACGAGATCATGGTGCGCTTGGGCTTGGGCCAGGACCCCGGCCGTCGGCCCAGCAAGGGGAAGTACCAGATCGCCGGCAAGTGGTACCTACGCCGGTTCGAAGACGGCGTCGTGACGCGCGTGCCGACCCCCGAAGAGATCGCGACGATCCAGGAACGCGTCGACGGTACCCAGATCGAGATCGTGCCCGAGGTGGGGCAGCGGCTGTCGGACCTGCCGGAGCAGGACAGCTACAGCTTCGAGCTGGCGCAGCTGTTCGTGGCCGCGCACACCGAGCACGAGATGGCGCAGAAGTACCAGGCGTGCGTGGACGCGCTGCCGTTCGAGTTCGGCGAGGAGTAACCATCGGGTTTCCTCCGGCCACCGGCGGGCTACCCGTGGAGAGACGCGGGGTCTACCGTGGGTGAGAGGAGGTGGTGACCGTGCCCGCAATCCAGCGGGACGTCGTGGTCGTCGGCGCGTCCGCCGGCGGGGTCGAAGCCCTGCGGGCGTTGGCCGGGTCGCTGCCCGCGGACTTCCCCGCGGCGATCCTGGTGGTCATGCACCTCTCCCCGGGAAGCCGCAGCGCGCTGCCGCTGATCCTCGATCGCGCCGGGCCGTTGCCGGCGTTCCCCGCCACCCACGGGGCGCCGCTGCAGCCCGGCGTCATCCACGTCGCGACGCCGGATCGCCACTTGCTCACCGACGACGGTTCGCTGGTGCTGACCCGCGGGCCGACGGAGAACGGGCACCGGCCGGCGATCAACGCGACCTTCCGCTCCGCCGCGGTGACGGCCGGACCCCGGGCGATCGGCGTGATCCTGTCCGGCACGCTCGACGACGGAGCGCTGGGTCTGCGCTCCATCGTCGACCGCGGCGGGCTGGCGGTGGTGCAGGACCCGGTCGACGCCTTGTACGCGGGCATGCCGGAGAACGCGCTGGCCCTGGTGGACGCGGAGTGCGTCCTGCCGGCGGCCGAGATCGGCCCGGCGCTGGACAAGCTCGTCCGGCGGCCGGTGGAAGAGGCCGCCGCCCCGCAACTTTCGGCCGCCCTGCTGCTCGAGGACCGGATCGCCCGGGACGGTGTGCGGCTGGGATCCGTGGTGCCCGACGAAGACCTCCCGCCCTCCGGGTTCACGTGCCCGGATTGCCAAGGGGCCCTGATGGAAGTCGACACGGCCGGCCAGTACCGCTGCCGGATCGGGCACGCCTGGTCCGCCGAAGCCCTGCTCGGCGCGCAGGACACCGAGTTCCAGCGAGCGTTGTGGACGGCGTTGCGCTCGCTCGACGAGAAGGCCTCGCTGGTGCGGCGCCTGCGGAGGGACTCGGAGCACCGCAACCACGGCATGCTCGCCGACCGGTACGCCACCACCGCGAAGGAATGCGCCGAGGCGGCGGAGACACTGCGGAAGTTCTTGTTCTCCCTGTCGGCGGACCCGGACTCGGAGGTCGAGACCTCACCGTGAACCCCGCTTCCGGACAGGTGCACCTGGTACCGCAGTACCGGGGCGGGGCGACCACCGCGCTCGTCACCGGGGCGCTGAACCTGGATTCGTACCCCGACCTGCGGGACGGGCTGCTCAAGATCGCCACGGAATCCCCCGACGGGCTCATCGCCGACATCGACGGGCTGGACATCGACGACGCGGCGCTCGTGACCGTGTTCTCCTTGATCGCCATGCGGATCGGGGACTGGCCGGGCATTCCCTTCACCGTGGTCACCGGCCGCCCCGAGCACCGGACGATGTTCGCCGACCGGCTCGTCGACCGGTTCGTGCCGGTGCACGAAGACCGCGAGACGGCCGAGCACCTGCTGTCCCGGCCGCCGCGTCGCCGAGCCGCCCAGATGCTCGCCCGCTCGGCGAACTCGTCGGCGCTCGCCCGCGACTTCGTCCGGCGGGTGTGCGCCGAGTGGGACGTGGCGGCCTTCACCGACGACGCGCTCCTGATCGCGACGGAGCTCGTCGAGAACGCCATCCGGCACACCGAGTCGCCGCCGCGGCTGCGGCTCGAGTTGCGGCGCGGCATCCTGAGCGTCGCGGTCAGTGACGACAGCCCGCGTGCGGCGGTCATGCTGGAGCGGCTCGGAGCCCTCGAACCGGGGCTCGGCCTCCGCATGATCGCCCAGGTGGCGCGGGTGTGGGGCTGCAGCCGCTCCTGGTCGGGCGGCAAGACCGTCTGGGCCGTGCTCACCAGGCGTGCCGCCCCTCGCAGCGGCCACGCCGCCGGGTACCGTGTCAGACCGTGACGGAGCCCAAGGAACCCAACGGCGAATTCGAGTCGGTGCTGGCCTATTTGAAGGAGTCACGGGGCTTCGACTTCACCGGCTACAAGCGCAGCAGCCTGATGCGGCGCGTCCGTCGGCGGATGACCCAGATCGGCATCGACAGCTACACGGAGTACATCGATCAGCTCCAGGTGAACTCCGAGGAGTTCGTCGCGCTGTTCAACACGATCCTCATCAATGTCACCGGGTTCTTCCGCGACCCCGACGCGTGGGAGTACCTGCGTGAGCACGTGCTGCCCGGCCTGCTGGCCGAGCGCAGCCCGGAGGAGCCGATCCGGGTGTGGAGCGCCGGCTGCGCGGGTGGACAGGAGGCTTACAGCCTCGCGATGCTGTTCGCCGACGCCCTCGGGATCGAGGCGTTCCGCCAGCGGGTCAAGATCTACGCCACCGACGTCGACGACGAGGCACTGGTCCAGGCCCGGCACGCCGCCTACACCCCGGCCGAGGTCGAAGGGCTCAGCGAAGGGCAGCTGGAGCAGTACTTCGAGCTGCAGGGCAGCCGCTACTGCTTCCGCAAGGACATGCGGCGCTCGGTGATCTTCGGGCGCAACGACCTGGTCCAGGACGCGCCGATCTCGCGCATCGACCTGCTGGTCTGCCGCAACACCCTGATGTACTTCAACGCCGAGACGCAGACGAAGATCCTCGAGCGGTTCCACTTCGCGCTGGCGCTCAAGGGCATGCTCTTCCTCGGCAAGGCCGAGATGCTGCTCTCGCACGCCCGGATCTTCGAACCCCTCGACCTCAAGCGCCGGGTGTTCCGCAAGGCTGTCAACGCGCCGGTCAGCTACAACCACTTCGTCTCGCCGGGCTTCCCGCAGCGCCGCAACCACGACATCTCCGGGCTCGACGAGCTGCGCGAGCACGCCTTCTCGGCGAGCCCGGTGGCCCAGATCGTGGTGACCGAGGACGAGCTCACCGCGCTGGTCAACGCGCAGGCGGAGGTCGCGTTCGGACTGTCCGAACGCGACATCGGCCGTCCGCTGCGCGACCTCGACGTGTCCTACCGCCCGGTGGCGCTGCGCGCGTACGTCGAGCAGGCGCGGCTGGAGCGGCGGTCGCTGCGGATCAAGGACGTCGAGTGGCGCCGGGCCGGCGAGGTCGTCTGGTACGAAGTCCACATCAACCCGTTGTTGGGCAAGGACAAGAAGCTGCTCGGCGTGTCGGTGGTGTTCCACGACGTCAGCTGGGCGCGGCAGCTGCTCACCGAGCTGGAGCACACCAACCGCCAGCTCGAGTCGGCGTACGAAGAGCTGCAGTCGACGAACGAGGAGCTCGAGACCACCAACGAGGAACTCCAATCGACCGTGGAGGAGCTGGAGACCACGAACGAGGAGCTCCAGTCCACCAACGAGGAGCTGGAGACGATGAACGAGGAGCTCCAGTCGACCAACGACGAGCTCCAGACGATCAACGACGCGCTGCGCGAGCGCAGCCTCGACCTCGACGAGGTCAACGAGTTCCTCGAGTCGGTGCTGACCTCGATCAAGGCCGGCATCGTGGTGGTCGACCGGGAGATGCGCGTGAAGGCCTGGAACCGCGGCGCCGAGGACCTGTGGGGCGTCCGCCGGGAGGAGGCCGAGGGGCGGCACCTGCTGAACCTCGACATCGGCCTGCCGCTCGCCGAACTGCGCCCGGCGGTCCGCGACGCGCTGGCGGACGCGACGTTCCACAGCGAGATCAAGCTGGAAGCGATCAACCGGCGCGGCCGGTCCACCGTGGTCCACCTGCGGTGCAGCGCACTGCGCGGGGCGAACGGGGAGAGCCAGGGAGCGCTGCTGATGATGGAGGAAACGCCGGCGGGGGCGTGACCCGGCCGCGGATATGACCGAGGCGCAACCGCACGAGCACGGTTGCGCCTCGTCGAGCTGTGGTGAGCCGCTAGTACCGGTCACGGCCCTTCGATCCGCTGAATGTCAGCCGGACTGCGGGTCGCTGTCGTCGTGCTGGTCGCCGCTCGAGGTGCCCTGCTCGCCGCGGAGCGTTTCACGCTGCGCCTGCGGGGTGTCGCCGTGCGGGTCGTCGCCGCGGGCGCCTTCCGCCGGGTCGGTCGGGTGCTGGGTGCGGTCCTGGGACGTCATTTCGGTGCCTTCCCTCGTGGTGCTTTCCGGCCCGGATACCCCGCCGCAGCCGCTTCAACCGGTGGCGTTTGCCCTGATCTTCGCCGGGTAGCCGGGGGCGACGCGGTAGTCCGCCGGCGAATGCGCCGGGCCGCGGCGAGGTGAAGGAGACCGAGATGACCACGTCGGCGGAACCCGTCCGCCCGGGCCCCTTGGCCGCCCGGCCCGTCGGCCACCGGCCCGTGCCGGCCGCCCCGCGGCTGCTGCGCCTGCCGGGTGTCTACCGCCCCCAGGAGGACACCGCCTTGCTCGCCGCGGCGATCGGCGAGCTGGCGATCCCGCCCGGCGCGCGAGCCCTCGACCTCTGCACGGGCACCGGCGCGCAGGCGCTCACGCTGGCTCGCCTCGGCGCGGAAACGGTCCTGGCGCTGGACCTTTCCCGCCGGGCGCTGGCGTCGGTGCGGCTCAACGCGTTCACCCGGCGGCTGCGCGTCCGCCCCCGCCGCGGCGACCTCGCGACCGCGCTGGGGGAGGGACCGTTCGACGTCGTCGTCGCCAACCCGCCGTACGTGCCGGCCCCGGCTCCGACGGTCCGGTCGACCCGCGGCTGGGACGCGGGTCCGGAGGGCCGTGCGGTCCTCGACCCGCTTTGCGCCCAGGCGGGCGCGCTACTGCGCCCCGGCGGGACGATGCTGCTCGTCCAGTCGGGATTGTCCAATGTGGACAGGTCGCTCGAAATGCTGGCCGCACAGGGGCTTCGGGCCTCGGTGGATCGCCACGCCCGCATCCCGTTCGGTCCGGTCCTCGCCGGCCGGACGGAGTTCCTGGAAGCCGCCGGGCTCATCGAGCCGGGGCAGCGGATGGAGGAGCTGGTGGTGCTGCGTGCCGACCGCTGAGCGTCCGCGCCGGGTCACGGTGGTCCAGGGCGGCCCGATCCTCGTGGAAGGACCGGTCGAGCTGTGCACCCCGGACGGCGAAGTGGTGAAGTCCGACCGGTTCGTGGTCGCGGTGTGCGCGTGCCGCCGGAGCAAGCGGTTCCCCTTCTGCGACACGAGCCACCGCAAACGGGTGCGGACGCAGGAAGAATGACGAACGGCGGCGACCTCACGGAGGTCGCCGCCCCTTTCGTCAGACCGGCAGCGGCCGGCGCAGCGAAGACTCACCGGCACGCCAGCTTTCGAGCAGCCGCGCGCCGAAGCGGCCCTCCAGGAACTCCGTCGCCTGGATCCCGAACACGACGTCGGCGGCCAGCTCGGGCTCCTGCTCGAGCAGGCCGCCGAGGACGTCGTGGCGCATCACCTGTTCGTGGACCGCGTCCGCCTCGATGTGCTCGGTGTAGAAGAACCGGCACGTCTCGGGTGCGTCCAGCCGCCGCAACGCCTGATCCAGCCGCGTCGCCGACGGCGCCGTCGTGATCTCCGCCGCCGCGAAGTGGCCGCACAGCGCGCCCCGCAGCGACCGGTGCAGGCCGAACACAGACATCATGTTGACCACCGCGAGCATCGTGCCCGGCACGTGGTCGATCAGCTCCAGGTACCCGTCGGGCAGTTCGGCCGCGCGCAGCAGGTCGGCGTACAGGCGGGAGTGGGCGAGCTCCGCGCGGCCGCCACCGAACTCGTCGAACTCCACCGCCACCAGCGCGGCCTTGGCGCGGCCGCGCAGCCGCGGGATCACCCACGCGTGCGGGTCGGCCTCCTTGTGGTGGTAGATCGAGCGGTGCGTGAAGTACTCCCGCACCTGGCCCCAGTCGCCGTGATCGCGCAAGAAGTGCGAGACCCCTTCGGCATCCAGCGGTTCGACGAGCAACGCGTCGAGCTCCGCCCGGACGTCGTCGCCGCCCGGCACGTTTTCCCGCAGCGCGGCCAGGAAACGTGCCTCCAGCGCGCCGCGCAGGCGCAGCAGCTCCGGGTCCCACTCCCAGTCGGCCGACACGCCCGGGAGGCCCTGGTAGTGCAGTTCGTAGCACAGGTGCAGGGCGAGCTGGAGGTCGTCGCCGAGCGGGTCGGCATCCGCCAGGCCGTCGAAGTCGAGGTCCGCCTTCGGCTGGGTGCGAAGGATGGTCCGCAGCACCGACTCCGAAAGCGGGCCGCGGCCGGCCGGCAAGGTGGTCGCGGTGGCGGTGAAGGTCGTCATGGTCGTGGACTACCCGGTGAGCCGTGTTCCATGCCCGGCGGGCACGGTCCGCGCGGTGAGCCACCGCACCGCGGCCGCCGTCCCGCGCCCGGCCACCGCGCGCTGCTGCGCCGAGCCGGTCCCGTCCGCACGCAGCGCGGCGACGAGCGCCTGGACCTCGATCAGGTCGCCACTCTCCGCCAGCGCCGTCCGGACGTGCTCGAGCAGGGCTTCGACCAGCGTCCACGCCGGCCGGCGCGTCTCGTCGAGCGCGTCGACGAGCGGGCCGGTCAGCCCGTGGCGCGCCGCCGCCCACACCGCCGCCGCGGCGACCTGTGGGGACAGCGGTGCGGCTTCCCGCCCGCGGGAGAGGTCGTCGAGCGCGCGCCGCACCAGCGCCCGGCTCAGGAGGGCCTGCAGCACGGCGTGGTCGACGGTCAGCGCGGTGTCGGCGACGCGGAGCTCGACCGTCGGGAACCGGCCGGACGGGCGGGCGAGCCAGAACGTCTGGTCCGGGTCGACGAGCGCGCCGCACTCGACGAGCGTGTCTACCGCCCGGCGGTATTCGGCGTGGTCCCGCAAGTGCGGTGCGACGCCGGAACCGGGGAAGCGGGACTGCAGGACCATCCGCCAGCTGTGGTAGCCGGTGTCGCGTCCGTGGTCGAACGGCGCGTTGGCCGAGAGGGCGAGCAGCGTGGGCAGCCAGCGGCCGAGGTGGTTGACGACCGCGACCGCGGTGTCGGGGTCGGGCACCCCGACGTGGACGTGGCAGCCGCAGGCTTCGTAGTCCGCGACCACCGCGCCGTAGGCGGCGTCGATGTCGGCGTACCGGCCCGTCGCCGCGGGCGGCGGGGTGGCCGGTCCGGGGCCGAGCGGTGTGCCGGTGGCCAGCAGCGCGCAGTCCTCGGCCGCGGCGGCCCCGGCCAGCACCCGGCGGGCCGCCGTCAGCTGGTCACGCAGCTCGCCGGCGGTGGTGCAGACGCCGCTGGCGGCCTCGATCTGTGTGAGCCGCAGTTCGGGGTGCACCGCGACGCCGTCCGGCAGCGGGCCGTGGTGGTGGTAGCGCGCCAGCACCTGCTCCGCGCACGCCGACGCGTGCCCGGTGCGCGGGTTGACCAGCAGGAACTCCTCTTCGACGCCCATCGTGGGCGGGCCGTCGGACATGGGCGGCTCCTTCCGCGGACTCGCCGCCGGTTACCCGTTCCGCCGGCGGAAATGCGCCTGGGCCGGGCGTTGTTTGGCGTTCGACGCGCAGCGGGTACTTCTCACGTCATGACGACGTATTCCCGGCTGGGAGAGGCTCGGACGGCCTCTTCGGCCCAACGCCTGCCCTCGCCGCGCGCACCCGCCGACCTGCACAGCGAGGTCCGGTGGAAGAGCGCCGACGCGATCGTCGTGGAGGTGACCGGCGAGATCGACGCGTGCACCGCACCCCGGTTGGCAGCCACGTTGGCCGGCCACGTGCGCGCGCGTCCCGCCGCCTTGCGGGTCGATCTCGGGGAGGTCGGGTTCCTCGGTTCGGCGGGTCTCCAAGTGCTCTTGAAGGCCCGGCGGGACGCCGAAGCCGTGGGTGTCCACCTCGTCGTCGACCCCGGCCGTTCCCACGCCGCGGTGCGCGCGCTCCAGCTGCTCGGGCAGCTCGGTACGCCCGCGTTCTAGCCGCCGTCGACCAGCAGGTCGACGACGGCTTCCGCCCGGTTCTTCTCCGCGAACGCCCGCCGTTGCCGGTCGGCACCGCCGCCCTCGGCCACCAGCCGTGCCGTTCCCTCCCGCGCGAAGTCCAGGTCTCCCGCCGCTTCCAGCGCCGGCGCGGTCAGGTCGATCAGATCGTCGAGCACCACCTTCGCGGACTCCAGGTCGCCGGTCCGCGGATGCGGGCAGGGGCCGGTCACCCCTTCTTTCGACGCTCGCCAGAGCCGTCCGCGCAGCACCTCGTTCGACAGCTCCGGCGACGGCGTGTCGCCGGCCAGCGCGGTCGCGACGAGAGCGCGTGCCAGCACTCCCAGCAGTACCGCTTCCACGGGCGTGGCGGCGACGTCGGAGATGCGGAATTCGAGCGTCGGCTGCTTCTCCGACAGGCGGACGTCCCAGTAGATCATCCCGCGGTCCAGGATCGCCCCCGAGCGCAGCCAGCCGTCGACGATGCTCTCGTACTCGTCGAGCGACGCGAACCGCGGCGGCGGGCCGGCCGAGGGCCAGCGGCTCCACTGGTGGTAGCGCCAGCTGGCGTAGCCGGTGTCGTAGCCGTCGGCGATGGCCGAGTTGGCGGTGAGGGTGAGCAGCGTGGGCAGCCACGGCCGGACGCTGTTCAGGACCCGGATCCCGCTGTCCTTGTCGGGGATCGCGACGTGCACGTGGCAGCCGCAGGTGAGCGAGGTCCACGCGGTGGCGCCGAAGTGTTCGGCCATCCGCTGGTAGCGCGGGTTCGGCGTGATGCGCGGCGGCTCCACTTCGGACAGCGGGGGTGCGCCGGCGGCCAAGAGCCGGTAGCCACGGGCCCGGGCTGCCCGGTCCAAGTCTTCGCGTAGCCCCTTCAGCTGGCGCAGCGCTTCGGCGTGCGTGCGGCAGACGTCGGTGGCGGCCTCGGCCTGCGACAGGTTCAGCTCGTGTTGGAGTTCGCCTTGGACGTCGGCGGCCGCTTCCGCGGCGTCGACGACGTCGTCGCCGGCTTGCGAGAGGTGGCCACGCCGGTCGACGACGAAGAACTCCTCTTCGATGCCGAAGGTCAGCACGTCTGGGTTCACCGGTGTACTCCTGCTGGTCGGGAGCCGGTCGAATACCCGGTAGGGGTGCCGCGCAAACGGCGTTTTCCCCGGCAGCGAAGGGGTAACCGGACAGCTATGAACCCGAGCGCCGCTTCCTCGCCGTCGCTGCTGGCCGCCGACGCCGGGGCCACCGTGCGCCGGCTGTCCCGCTGCGTCGGCGACGGCGAGCTCGACTCGCCCGCCGAGATGTACCGCGTGCTCGGCGCCCTGCGGCTGCTGGCGGACGACCTGACCCACCTGCTGCCCGCCCTGCAAGGCCGGCTGGAGGAGAGCCTGCTGTCCGGCCGGGTAGCCGGCCAAGGCGGCGGTGACGCCGTCGCGGCCACGTGGGACTCGGTGGGGGACGTCGGCCGGGCCCTGGCCCACGCCCGCACCGTGGCCCTGCTGATGACGAAAGAACTGGAAAACTCCCAGGTCGCCCTGCGAGACCTGGCCACACCGTGAGGAGACCGATGTCGACCGACGCGATCGTGCTGCTGAAGAACGACCACAAGACCGTGGAGAAGCTGTTCAAGGAATTCGAGAAGGCGGGGGATGAGGCGTATGGGGAGAAGCGCCGGATCGCCGACTCGATCATCGAGGAGCTGACGGTCCACGCGTACATCGAGGAGGAGATCTTCTACCCGGCGGCGCGCGAAGCGGTGCCGGAGACGAAGGATCACGTCCTGGAGAGCGTGGAGGAGCACCACGTCGTGGTGTGGATGCTTTCCGAGCTGCTCGCCCTGGACCCCCACGACGAGACGTTCGACGCGAAGGTGACGGTGCTGACCGAGAACGTCCGCCACCACGTCGAAGAGGAAGAGGACGAGTGGTTCCCGGACGTCCGCTCGGCCATGGGGCGCAAGCAGCTCCAGGAGCTGGGGCAGCGGATGATCGACGCTCGTTCGGCCGCGCCGAAGAACCCGTTGGAGCTGAAGAGCGCCAAGGCTTGATTCCTCGTTGGCCGAAGGCGGCACTTTCCCGGGAAAGTGCCGCCTTCGGCGTTACCGCTGGGCGACCACGCGGACCGACTTCAGCGCGGAGTCGGCCGGGTCGGGCAGCTCCATCCCCGCCTGCAGCCCGCTGTGCAGGTAGTCCAGGATCGGCCTCGTGATCACCTCGCCCGGCAGCACGCCGGGCGCACCCGGCGGGTACGGCGTGATCATCTCCGCCGCGATCCGGCCCGGCGCCTCGGCCAGGGAGACCTGCTCGGTCGGGCCGAAGAACGCGTCGCGCGGCAGCATCGCCGTCTCCAGCTCGAACTCGGACGGCGGCGGGATCTCGACCTTCGGCGGCGTCTTGAACGTCGGCGCGGCCTTCAGGAGCGCTTCGAGCGCGGAGACGAGCACGTCCGCCGTCTCGTCGTCGTCCGAATGGTTGAGCTGGGCCACGGTCCGGCGGTGGTCCGACAGCCCGACGGTGACGCGCTGGTGCTCGCGGAGCCAGTCGGCGGCCTGGTAGCCGCTGATGCCCAGCGGCTCGAGATCGAGCACGACCTTCAGCGGGTCCACGGAGTCCGCGAGGTCCGGGCCGAGGAATTCGTCGTGCAGGACCGTGAACCCGAGGTCCGTCAGCCGCCCGCGGACCGACTCGACCAGGTCGAGGGCCCCGTTCAGCAGCTCCTTGCCCTGTTCGGCCATCTGCCGCCGCCAGCCGTCGAGGGCGGCGTAGACCAGGGAACTCGGGCTCGTGGTGCCGAGCAGGTCCTCGCGCGACTTCAGCACGTCCGGGTCCACGCGGTCACCCCGCAAGTGGAACACCGAACTCTGCTCGACCGCGGCACCCATCTTGTGCACGCTCGTGACGCACACGTCGGCGCCCGCGTCCATCCCCCACGGCGGCAGGCCGTCGTGGAAGGGCAGGTGCGCGCCCCACGCCTCGTCGACGATCAGCGGGATGGCCCGCTCGTGGCAGAAGTCGGCCACCGCGCGGATGTCGCCGCAGGTGCCGTAGTCGGTGGGGGTCACCATCAGGGCGCCTTTGACGTCGGGGTCGCGCTCGTACGCCTCCGCGTACTCGCGCGGGCCCGGCGGGTGGGTCAGGTGCTGCCCGGCGTCCCAGTGCGGCCGCACCCACACGGGCTGAACGCCGCTGACGATCAGGCCCGACACCACCGACTTGTGGACGTGCCGCGGCACCAGCAGCTTCTCGTGCGGCCCGGCGACCGCGAGCATCGCGCTCTTCACCGAAAGCGAGCTGCCGCAGGTGGAGAAGAACGTGTGCTCGGCGCCGACCGCGTCGGCCATCAGCTCCTGCGCTTCGGCGAGCACGCCCTGGCGCATCAGCCGGTCGTCGAGGCCGTTGAGCGCGATGACGTCGGACTTGAAGACCTCTGCACCGACGACGTCCAGCACCCGCGGGTCGATGCCCCGGCCCTGCTTGTGGCCGGGCGCGTTGAACGGGACGTACCCGGCGCGGTGGTAGGCGCGCAGCGCGTCGAGCACCGGTGCTTTGCTGTGGTCCATGCGCGCGGGTAACCGGAAGCGGACAGTGTGAAACACTGCCGCTGGTGTGACCGTGCGGGGTGGGGGTATTCCGATGGGCATGGAGTGGCACGAAGAGCTGCATGAACGGGCCGACGAGCGGATCGAGCAGCTGGACGAACGGCTGTGGGCGGTCGCGACCGCGCTGCACGAGCGGCCGGAACTGTCCTATGAGGAGCACGCGGCCGCCGAGCGCCTGACGGGGGAGCTGGCCGCCGACGGCTTCGAGGTGGAAACCGGCGTCGCGGGACTGCCGACGTCGTTCGTCGCGCGGGCCGGGAGCGGGCGGCCGTGTGTCGCGCTGCTGCTGGAGTACGACGCGCTGCCCGGGCTGGGGCACGCGTGCGGGCACAACCTGATCGCCGCCGCCGGGCTCGGTGCCGCCCTCGCGGCACGCGACGTGCTGGCGGACAGTCCGGGCTCGCTGCTCGTCGTGGGGTGTCCCGCCGAGGAACGCGGGGGTGGCAAGGTGGCGCTGGCCGAGGCGGGCGTCTTCGACGACGTCGACGCGGCACTGATGGTCCACCCCGGCGTCCACTCGTGGTCCTGGGCCCCGCTGACCGCGCAGGTGGAGCTGAAGGTGACCTTCCACGGCCGCGCCGCCCACCCGACGGGTGACCCGGAAGCCGGCGTCGACGCGCTCGCCGCGTTGATCCAGGCGTTCGGCGCGGTCTCGGCGCTGCGCCAGCGGCTGCCGGCCGGCTCGCACGTCCAGGGGATCATCACCCACGGCGGCGAGGCGACGAACATCGTCCCCGACCGCGCCGAAGGCCGCTTCGGGCTCCGGGCGCTCACGACCGACGCGCTGGACCGCCTGGTCGAAGACGTGACGACGGGTGCGCAAGGTGCGGCGCTCGCCACGGGCGCGAAGGTCGACGTCGAACGCCTCGGCCGCGGCTACGCGCACTTCCGCGACAACCCGGTGCTGTCCGAGCGGTTCACCGAGCACCTGGCGGCGCGCGGGATCCACGCGACCCCGCCGTCGCCGGGGGTGTTCCTGGGGTCGTCGGACATCGGCGACGTGAGTGTCCGGGTCCCGGCGATCCACCCGTTCGTGGCGATCACGGCGGAGGAGTATTCGGACCACACCCCGGAGTTCGCCGAAGCGGCGGCGAGCCCGCGCGGCCGCTCGGCGATGCTGGCGTCCGCGGCCGCCCTGGCCCGCACGGCGATCGACCTCCGCACGCACCCGGCGCTGGTCAGCCGGGCGTGGGACTGCTTCCGGGACGCGGAGCGCAACGGGCACTGACCGGCCGCCGCCGCAGGGCGCGCTCCACGTGGTTCATCGCCTCACGGCCCTCCGGGATCGCCTGCATGAGCCAGTTGTGGAACATGCCGGGGTACTCGCGGTAGTCCACCTCGGTCCCCGCCTCCCGGGCCTGGGCCCTGAACCGGCGGCAGTCCGGCAGCAGGACGTCCCGCGTCCCGATGAACAGCGTGATCGGCGCCAACCCGGTCAGGTCGGCGTGGATCGGGCTGACCCGCGGGTCGTGCGGGTCCGTGCCCTCCGCGTACATCCGGCCCGCCTCCCGGAGACCCTCGATGCCCAGCATCGGGTCGGTCTCGTCGAGCAGCTCCGACACCGGGTTCGCCAGCAGGACGTCCAGCCACGGCGAGTACAGGATCAGCCGTTCGGGTTGGGGCTGCCCGTCGGCCCGCAGATTCTGGGCGATCGCCAGGGCCAGCGCGCCGCCCGCGGAGTCGCCGGTCACCGCGACGCGCTTCGCCGTGATCCCGTCGTAGGCGGCCTGAACCATCGGGATCGTCGCCGTGTGGTCGTGGTGCGGCACCAGCGGGTACACCGGGAGCGTCACCGCGCAGCCGAGCCGCGTCACCAGGTCGGCGGCGTACCGCCAGTGGTGCTTCTCGACCTGCTCGACGTACCCGCCGCCGTGCAGGTGGAGAACGTGCAGGTCACTGGCGGCGGCACCACCGCGCGGCCGGAAGGTGTAGCAGGGGAAGCCGTTCACTTCGTGCCGTTCGACTTCGCACCGCCGCCGCACGTTGCGCGGCGGCCGGGCCATCGAGGGTTTCTGGTGCCGCGGCAGCCGGTGGTGCAAGGCGGAAGCGTTGTCGTAGAACCGCTTTTGACCCGAGGCCCGCAGCAACGCCATCCTGACCTTCGCCTGCACGCTGACCACGCCGACTCCTTCCCGTCCGCACCCGGGTACCCGGGTGCGGACGGGGCCTAACTAGGCGACGGAGGTGTAGTGCGAAGCGTCCCCTTCCAGGGACTCGCTCGGCCGCCCGTCGATGCCGGCCGGGACGTCGCCGGCGACCGTGACGCGGTTGAGGCGTCGGGGCAGGCCGTCGTAGTTGTCGATCGCGTAGTGCTGGGTGATCCGGTTGTCGAACAGCACCAGCTGGTTCGGCTCCCACGCCACGCGCACGACGTTCTCCGGCCGCGTCACGTAGGACTGCAGCAGCCGCAGCAGGTCGCGCGACTCGCTCACCGACAGCCCCTCGATCCGCTGCGCGAACCCGCCGATGAACAGGCCGCGCTCGCCGGTCACCGGGTGCACCCGCACCACCGGGTGCACGGTCCGGTATTTGCGCGAGACGAACTGGGCCCGGCGCGCCTGCTCCTCGTCGTCCAGCGTCTCCGGCGGCCGGACGTAGTCGTAGTCGTTGGTGTGCTCCGCCCGCAGCGTGTCGGCGAACGCCCGCAGCGGCGCCGGCAGGTCCCGGTAGGCCGAGGCGGCGTTCGCGATCAGCGTCTCCCCGCCGTAAGGCGGCACGACGAGGCTGCGCAGCGTGCTGGCCTTCGGCGGGTTGAGCACGAAGGTGACGTCGGTGTGCCAGTGGTTGGCGCGGCCCCGCTCGCTGTCGACCGGCAGGATCGTCGGCGCGCCGTCGGCCGCGGGCACCGTCGGGTGGGCCTTGGTCAGCTCGCCGAAGCGCGCGGCGAACCGCTGCTGGCCCTCGTCGTCGAGCTCGGTGTGGCGGAACACGAGCGCCTTGTGCTCGTGCAGGGCGTCGGCGAGGAACGCCACCTGGGCGGCGTCGAGGTCGCCGGCCGGGTCGAGGCCGATGATCTCGGCGCCGATCCTCCCGGTGATCTTGCGGACGTCGGTGCTGATCGCGGTCATGCGGGCTCCTTACTGTGCCGATCGTTACTAATCCGACCGCAGTCACGGCCGAATGGCTTCGTAGCAACGGTTATGTGCCGCGCTGGGGGTCGGCCTACTTTTGGCCGGATTAGTAACTCGGTTGCGGTTGACGGGACGCGCGAGGCTGTAGTGCTCGCGCAGGGTGGTGCCGGAGTACTCGGTGCGGAACAGCCCGCGCCGCCGCAGTTCCGGGACGACGAGGTCGACGAAGTCGTCGAGCCCGCCGGGCAGGGTGGGCGGCATGACGTTGAAGCCGTCGGCGGCGCCGCCGGTGAACCAGGCCTCCAGCTCGTCGGCGACCTGGACCGGCGTGCCGGCGAACACGCGGTGCCCGCGGCCGCCGGCCAGCCGTTCGAGCAGCTGCCGGATGGTCAGGTCTTCGCGCCGGGCCAGGCCCACGACCAGCTCGAACCGGCTCTGGCCGCCTTCGGTGAAGCTGCCGACGTCGGGCAGCGGGCCGTCGAGCGGGTAGCCGGTGACGTCGTGGTCGAGCATCTTCGACAGCTGGCGCAGCCCGTAGTCCGGCGTGATCAGCGCGTTCAGCTCGGCCTCGCGTTCGCGGGCTTCGGCTTCGGTGCGGCCGAGGATCGGCGAGATGCCCGGGAGGATCTTGATCTCGTCGGGCGTCCGGCCGTACTTCGCGAGCCGGCCCTTGACGTCGTCGTAGAACGCCTTGCCCTCGGCGAACGTCTGCTGCGCGGTGAAGACGGCCTCGGCGTGACGGGCCGCGTATTCCTTGCCGGTCTCCGACGACCCGGCCTGCACGAGCAGCGGGTGGCCCTGGGGCGGACGTTCGATGTTGAGCGGCCCGCGGACCTGGAAATGCTCGCCGTCGTGCGCGATCGGCCGGATGCGCTCGGTGTCCGCGTAGACGCCGGTCTCGCGGTCGACGAGCGCGGCGTCGTCGTCCCAGCTGTCCCACAGCTTCTTGACGACCTCGACGAACTCCTCGGCCCGGTCGTAGCGCGCCGCGTGGGCGGGCCGCTTGGCCAGGTTGAAGTTCCGGGCTTCGTCGATGCCCGCCGACGTGACGATGTTCCAGCCCGCGCGGCCGCCGGAGAGGTGGTCGAGCGAGGCGAACTTGCGCGCCAGGTGGTAGGGCTCGTTGTACGTCGTCGACGCCGTGGCGATGAGTCCGATGTGGACCGTGCTCGCGGCGAGCGCGGAAAGCAGCGTCAACGGCTCGAAGTGGCTGTGGGAATTGTGCTTCACGTTGCCCCATAGCGCGACGCCGTCAGCGAGGAAGAGCGAGTCCAGCTTGCCCCGCTCGGCCGTCCGGGCGATGTCGACGTAGTGCTGCAGCGTCCGCGCCCGGTGCGGGTCGGTGGTTGGGTGCCGCCACGCGGCTTCGTGGTGGCCGTTCGGCATCACGAACGCGTTGAGGTGCATCATGCCTTCTCCTTGGGACGCCAGGTGGAAAACCGTCGTTCGAGGACGACGAAACCGGAGTTGACGAGCACTCCGAGCACCGAGACCGCGATGATCCCGGCGTACATCTGCTGGATCTGGAAGTTCACCTGGCTGGTGTTGATCAGGTAGCCGAGCCCGGCCTTCGCGCCGACCATCTCGGCGGCCACCAGCACCAGGATCGAGTAGGACGCCGCCATCCGGATGCCGGTGAACACCGTCGGCACCGCCGAAGGCAGGATCACCTTCCGGAACAGCCGCGGACTGGACAATCCCAGCGAGCGGGCCGCCTTGATCAGCAACGGGTCGACCGTGTTGACGCCGGCGATCGTGTTGAGCAGCACCGGCCACACGCACGCGTAGACGACCAAGGTGACCTTCGACAGCTCGCCGATGCCCAGCAGCAGCGTGAACACCGGCAGCAGCGCCAGCGCGGCGGTGTTGCGGGCCAGCTCCAGCAGGGGCTGCAGGAACCGCGCCACCGACCGGTACCAGCCGATCAGCAGCCCGAGCGGCACCGCGACGGCGATCGCGATCGCGAACCCGGCGGCCGACCGCCCGACGCTCGCGAGCACGTGGTCGGCGAGCTGGCCGTCGAGCGCGAGGTCCCACAAAGCCTGCAGGTCCTCGGAAAGCGGCGGCAGGAACGTCCGCGTGCTCTCGTCGAGGATGAACCGGGGGACCAGTTCCCAGAGCAGGACGAACAGCACCACCGCGGCGGACGCGTGGACCGCCCGGGTGATCCTCTTGCGCCACCTGCGTTGCGGCGTGGCCACCGGTGCGGGTCCGGTGTGGACGGTCGGCGCTTCCAACGTGGTGGTCATCCGACCGCGCTCCGTTCGTGTTCGGCCGCCTTGCGGACCTCGTCGTGCAGCAGTTCCCAGAGCCGGTGGCGCTGCCGCCCGAACGCCGGGTCGGAGCGGACGTCACCGGCGCGGTCGCCGAGGTCGACGTCCACGACGGCCTTGAGCCGGCCGGGCCGCGAAGTCAGGACGGCCACCCGCTGGCCGAGGTAGACGGCTTCGTCGATGCCGTGGGTGATGAACACGATCGTCTTGCCGGTGCGGCGCCAGATCCGCAGCAGCTCGTCCTGCAGCTGTTCGCGGGTCTGCGCGTCGAGGGCGGCGAACGGCTCGTCCATCAGCAGCACGGCGGGGTCGTAGGCGAGGCTGCGGGCGATCGCGACGCGTTGCTTCATCCCGCCGGACAGCTCGTGCGGGTAGCGGTCCTCGAACCCGGAAAGCCCGACCAGGGCGAGGTATTCGCGGGCCCGCTCGGCCCGCTGCCGTTTGCCGAGCGGACCACCTTCGAGGCCGAACTCGACGTTGGCGCGGGCGGTGCGCCACGGGAACAGCGCGTACTGCTGGAAGACGACCCCGCGGTCGAGCCCCGGCCCGCGCACCGGCTCGCCGTCGATCAGGATTTCGCCGGACGTCGGGGTGGTGAGCCCGCCGAGCAGGTCGAGCAGTGTCGACTTGCCCGAGCCGCTCGGCCCGACGAGCGAGAGGAACGTGCCGTCGGCGACGTCGAGGGAGACGTCGTCGAGGGCGGTGAGCGCGCCGAAGGTCTTGGTCACCGAGCGGATGCTGATCACTTGGTCACCGCCGGGGCGCCGTCGCGGTAGGGGTTGAACTCGTTGGTGTAGAGCTTCGACGTGTCGATCCGGTCGCCCTTGATGTAGCCCTGCTGCTTCAACCACGGCTCCCAGAGCGTGTAGTCCTGGTCCGAGATGAGGCCGCCACGGGTGATGCCGACGCTCTTCCAGTACTTGAGCGTGCCGGTGTTCTCGTTGCGGCCGCGGGAATCGATGATCTTGGTGAAGCGGGCGATCACCTGGTCCCGCGGTGTGGTGCGTTCCCATTCGATGGCCTTGGCCACAGCGGAAACGAAGATCTTCGTGGTCTCCGGGTACTTCTTGATGAAGTCGGTGCGGAGCACGTACGGCCCGCCGTTGTAGGGGCCGAAGGCCTGGACGTCGCTGAAGAGCGAGCGGATGCCGCCGGCCGCGAGGGCGTGGTCCTGCAGGATGCCCTGCAGCGCGACGACGTCGAGCTGGCCGTTGCGCAGGGCCTGCTCGGCGTTCACCGGCGGGATGACGACGAGCTGGACCTGCTTGATCTCGTCGTCGGACAGCCCTTGGTTCTCCAGCCAGGTGTCGAGCGCGGCTTCGAGGTTCGCACCCGCGGTGTTGACGCCGACCTTCTTGCCGATCAGGTCGCGGGCCGTCCGGATCGGACTGTCCTCTTTGGTGTAATAGCCGATGAAAGCCTTGTCATCGGAGCCGTAGTAGTTGACCACCGCCTTGATCGGCGCGCCGGCTTCGGCGAGCTTGACGACCGCGCCGGTGAAGGCGCCGCCGAAGTCGGTCTGGTCGGTGGCGGCGGACTGGATGTCCTGCGGGCCGCTGATCGTGTTGCCGACCCACTTCAGCTTGACCGGGCCGAAGTAGCCCAAGTCCTCGGCGAGCTCGGGCAGGGTCACGGAGTTCGCGCTGCCCTGGTAGCGCAGTTCGAGTTTCTCGGGTTGCCCGGGCGCACCGGTGGCCGTCGCCGACGCGCACCCGGCGAGCAGCACCGCGGCGGCGGCCAAGAGGGGCAAGGTTTTCTTCACGGTGTTTCGTCCGTTCGGGAGTCGGCGGGGATGCCTCGATTGTTCGGGGCGGCCGAGCGAACGGTCAATTTTGCGAGTTCGTGAAATAACTCCGGTGCCTCACGAGGCGTGCGAGAGTCCGGTCAGGAGCGGACCGAGCGGGTCGCCGTAGAGGAGGTCGAGCAGGACCGCGCCACCGGCGGTGGCCAGCTCCGTGCCCGGGAAGCTCGTTCCCACCACGGTTTCCGCCGTGTCGAGACCCCGCGAGCGCGCGCGGACCTCGTCCCGGATGGCGGGAAGACAGCCGGGCACGCCCGCTATGCTCCGGTCGACCACCACGAGCACGGCCGGGTTGAGCACGTCGAGCAGCAGGGCCGCCGCCTGGCCGATGAATCGCGCGCGTCCGTGGAACAACCCCACCGCCGCGGAATCGCCGCGCGTGGCGAGCGCGAGCAATTCCGGGAAATCCGGACGCGCGATCATCCCGCATTCCGCGGCCCGGCGCGCGAGGGTCGCTTCCGAAACGGTGGCTTCGAGGCAACCCGTGCGCCCGCACCGGCACGCTTCGGTGCTGTCGTCGACCGGCAGGTGCGCGACCGCGCCGGCGGCGGAGCGCGGGCCGTGGTGCACGGTGCCGCCGGTGGCGAACGCGGCGTCGACGACGTTGCCGGTGAACAACTGCACGACGCTGTCGCGCGCCCGCGGGTGCCCGAAGAGCCGCTCGGCGTGCACCAGTGAGCGTGCGTGCCCGTCGACCGCGACGGTGAGCCCGGTCGAGGCGGCGAGCAGGTCGCGCACCGGCACGTTCTTCCAGCCCAGCAGGGGATGTTCGACGACGGTGCCGGACGCTCGGTCGACCCAGCCGCCGGTCGCGACGCCGAGCCCGAGCGGCTCGCGGTCCGGGGCGTGCCCGAGCAGCAGGTCGTCGAGGATCTCGGCGGCGCGGGCGAGCAGGTCTTCGGCGGCCAGGCCGTCGTGCGGTTCTTCGTGCTGCACCAGGACGTTCCCGCGGACGTCGAGCAGCGCCACGGTCGCGTGGTGCACGGCGAGGTGCAGCGAGCCGGCGACGTGCCGCCCGGTGTCGAGGTCGACGGGCACGTGCGGCCGCCCGACGCTCCGCCGGGATCCGGCCTCGGGGAGTTCGCGCAGCAGCCCTCGCTGCATGAGGTCGGCGGTGTGCCCGGTGACGGCGGCGGCGGACAGGCCGGTCCGCCGCGCGATGGTGCTGCGCGCGATCGGGCCGTCGTCGAGGACCGCCCGCAGGACCGCGCTCGCGCTGGCACTGCGCCGGGCGCCGCGTGCGTCCGTCCTCTGTGGACCGTCGCCGCGGGAGGTCATGGGCTGATCGTGGCAGACGCCGGCGCGCGAGCCCAGCGTGCCCAGGATGTGGGTCTTGACGCATACCCATATGGGCATATGATGGTCGCGTGGCACGAGCAGCGACGACAGCGGACACGTTCAACGCGGTCGCCGAACCCCGGCGGCGGCAGATCCTCGACGTCCTCATGGGCGGTGAGCGGTCGGTCGGCGACCTCGTCGACCAGCTCGGCCTCGCCCAGCCGCAGGTGTCGAAGCACCTGCGGGTGCTGCGGGAGGTGGGTGCGGTGGACGTGCGCGGCGACGGCCGGCAACGGCTCTACCGGCTCAACGGGCCCGCGCTCAAGCCCATCCACGACTGGGTCAAGCGCTACGAGCGGACGTGGTCCGAGCGGTTCGACCTGATGGACGAGGTCCTCGAAGAACTCAAGGAACAGGAGCACTGACGTGGAGATCACCACCCCCGCCGACGACCGGATTCTCATCACGCGCGAGTTCGACGCGCCGAAACACCTCGTCTACCGCGTGTGGACCACACCGGAGCTCGTGAAGCGCTGGTGGGCCGGCCGGCGCGGGACGACCACGAAGGTCGAGATGGACCTGCGCCCCGGCGGCCGCTGGCGCTTCGTGCTGGAGACGAACGACGGAGCCGAGGTCGGCTTCCACGGCGAGTACCGGGAAGTCGTGCCGGACGAGAAGATCGTCTACACCGAGGTCTTCGAGATGCCCGGCGTGGACCTCGACTCGGTGGACGGGCCGCTCAACACCGCGACCTTCACCGCCCTCGGGGACCGGACGCGCCTCGAGCTGCTGACCGAGACCGGCAGCAAGGAACTGCGCGACATGATCCTCGAGTCCGGTATGGAGGTCGGCGTGCAGGAGCAGATGGTCCTCATCGAGGAGCTGGCGAACTCCCTGCGCTAGCCCGCAGGAACCGTTCGCCCGTCTTGGCCAGCTCTGCGGCCAGCTCCGGCGCGTCGAGCACTTCGAAGTCCACTTCGAGGAGCCCGAGGTACAGCGAGAGCATCGCCGCGCTGTCCGAACCGACCTCCGTGACACAGCGGTTCGGCCCCTCGGGCGTCACCTCGACCGCCAGCGGAAGACGCGCCCGGACGTACTCCGCCGGCGCGTGCAGGCGCACCTCCGCGTGGTAGCGCCAGGTCGCCGCGCCCACGCTGCGCTGGACGAACTGCGCGACGTCACCTTCCGGAGGCTCGCGCGGGGTGAAGCGCGGCCCGTTCGGCACCTTCGGCGTGATCCGGTCGACGCGGAAGGTGCGCCAGTCGTCCCGCGCGGTGTCCCACGCGACGAGGTACCAGCGCCGGCTCAGGCTGACCAGCCGGTGCGGCTCGACGTCGCGGCGGCTGGGGGTGCGGTCGTGGCTCGTGTAGTCGAACCGCAGCCGTTCGCCGGCGCGGATCGCCGACGCGATCGCCGTCAGGACGTCGGCGTCGACCGACGGGCCGGAGCCCGGCACCGCGACCGTCGCGGCCTGCAGCGCCTGCACCCGGTGCCGCAGCCGTGACGGCAGCACCTGCTCCAGCTTCGCGAGCGCGCGCACCGACGTCTCGCCGATGCCGGCGACGCCGGTGGCCGTCCGCAGCCCGACCGCGACGGCCACCGCTTCGTCGTCGTCGAGCAGCAGTGGCGGCAGCTGCGCGCCCGCGCCGAGCCGGTAGCCGCCCTGGACGCCGGGGGAGGCCTCGACCGGGTAGCCGAGGTCGCGCAGCTTCCCGACGTCGCTGCGGACGGTGCGCGCGGTGACGCCCAGCCGGTCGGCCAGGTCGGCGCCGGTCCAGTCGCGTCGCGTCTCGAGCAGCGACAGCAGCCGGAGCAAGCGGGCGGAGGTCTGCAACATTTTCCGAGGATCGCACGAATCGCGGAAGGAAATCTTCCGCAATGGTTCCTAGCGTGGTGCTCATGACGAACCCCTTCCGCATCGACATCCCGCAGACCGACTTCGACGACCTGCACCGCCGCCTTACCGACGCCCGGTTCGCCGACCCCGTGCCCGGCGACGAGCCCGACTGGTCCCGCGGCATCCCCACCGAAGCCGTCCGGGAGCTGGCCGAGTACTGGCGCGACGGCTTCGACTGGCGCGCCCAGGAAGCCGCGATCAACGCGTTCCCGCAGTTCACGACCGTGATCGACGGCCAGCCGATCCACTACCTGCACGTCCGGTCGGCCGACCCGCACGCGGTCCCGCTGCTGCTGACCCACGGCTATCCGAGCACCTTCGCCGAGTTCCTCGACGTCATCGGCCCGCTGACCGAGCCGGGGCCGGACGCGTTCCACGTCGTCGTGCCGTCGCTGCCCGGCTTCGGGTTCTCGACGCCGCTGAGCGGGCCCGGCTGGGAGCTCGCCCGGACGACCGACGCGTTCGCCGAGCTGATGACGCGGCTCGGCTACGACCGCTTCGCCGCGCAGGGCGGCGACATCGGCGCGTGCGTCACCGGACGGCTCGCCGCGCTGTACCCGGACCGCGTGCTCGGCTCGCACGTCAACAGCGACCGCGGCACGATCGCGCTCGCCGGGGAGCAGCTTCCGTTGCCGGACAACCTGACCGCGGCCGAACAGTCCGAACTGGACGCGGCCCGGGAGGTGTGGAAGGCCGGCCGCGGGTACCTCGACCTGCAGTCGCACAAGCCGGAGACGATCGCGGCCGCCCTCACCGACTCGCCGGTCGGGCAGCTGGCCTGGATCGCCGAGAAGGTCCAGGCGTGGACGAACCAGGGCATCTCTCGTGACCGGCTCCTGACGACGGTCAGCCTGTACTGGTTCACCCGCAGCGGCGCGACGGCGGCCCGCTTCCTCTACGAGGCCGCGCACTCCGGCCACGGCTGGCTGGCGCCGTCCGCGGTGCCCGCGGGCTGGGCGGTGTTCAACACCTCGCCGGTGGTCCGGAAGATCATGGACCCGGAGGAGAAGATCGAGCACTGGTCGGAGTTCGCCGAGGGCGGCCACTTCGCGGCGATGGAAACGCCGGAGCTGCTCGTGGCCGACATCCGCGCGTTCTTCCGCACGCTGCGGCCGGCCTGAGGTCTTGAATGACTCATTCAGGACCTGGGAGGTTAGGGTCCCGGCAAAGTCGGGCGGCCAGGCCGGGATCGGCGGTCGCTCCGGGGAGCCGGCGTGTCCTGAATGACCCATTCAGGACCTCCGAAGACCTGAATGACTCTCAGTGTCAGGGTTGGTGGTGCCGCACGGTGTGCGGTTATGGTCCGGTCTTGGTCACGTGGTGACTCGGAATGACGTTGCCCG
>NZ_JBFBAG010000081.1:0-33352 GCF_040682155.1 Amycolatopsis sp. NPDC051371 | reverse complement strand
GTTTTTGGTGGGACACCCACTCAATCGCTTCTGCGAGAGCTTGGTTCGTGTCCCGGCGGCCACCCGGTTTCCCTGGCGACTTGGAGAACTTTACACCCCGCGAAGGGGCCCGAAACAGGGGGGTACCTTAACCGCGTCCCCGCAGGTCAGGCCCCTGTTACGGGCCACCGGAGCGGTCAGCCGCCGAGGGCCACGCCGGCGACGTTGCGGCGGCCCCGGCGGACCACCAGCCACTTGCCGTGCAGCGCGTCCCCGAGGGACGGCTTCCACTCCTCGTCGGCGACCTTCACGTTGTTCACGTACGCGCCGCCCTCCTTGACCGTGCGACGCGCCGCGCCCTTGCTGTCCACCAGTCCCCCGGCGAGCAGCAGGTCGACGATCGTCACCTCGCCGGACGGGTCCACCTTGCCGTTCGGCACCTCGGCCATCGCCGCGTCGAGGGTGCGTTCGTCCAGCTCGCCGAGCTCACCGCGGCCGAACAGGGCCTGGCTGGCGTTGATCACCTGCCGGGTCTGCTCCTCGCCGTGGACGAGGACCGTGAACTCCTCCGCCAGCCGCTTCTGCGCGGCCCGCAGGTGAGGACGCTGCTCGGTGTCCTCCGCCAGCGAAGCGATCTCCTCCTGGCTCAGGAACGTGAACATCCGCAGGTAACGGATGACGTCGGCGTCGCCCACGTTCACGAAGTACTGGTACCAGGCGTACGGCGAGGTCATCTCCGGGTCGAGCCAGAGGTTCCCGCCGCCGGTGGACTTGCCGAACTTGCGGCCCTCGGCGTCGGTGACCAGCGGCGCGGTCAGGGCGTGCGCGGCCGCCGCGTCGGTCCGGCGGATCAGGTCGACCCCGCCGATGAGGTTGCCCCACTGGTCGGAGCCGCCGACCTGCAGCTTGCAGCCGTACTTGCGGTGCAGCTGCAGGTAGTCCTGGGACTGCAGCAGCAGGTAGCTGAACTCGGTGTAGGACATCCCGTCGCCCTCGAGCCGGCGCTTGACCGTCTCGCGGTTGAGCATGACGTTGATCGAGAAGTGCTTCCCGACGTCGCGCAGGAACTCCAGGGCGGTTTGCTGCCCGGTCCAGTTGAGGTTGTTCTCGACGATCGCCCCGGTCGGCGAGTCGTCGAAGTCGACGAACCGTTCGAGCTGGCCGCGGATGCGCCCGGCCCACTCGGCGACGACGTCGAGCGTGTTCAACGTGCGCTCACCGGTGTCGCGCGGGTCGCCGATCATCCCCGTCGCGCCGCCGGCCAGCACGATCGGCCGGTGCCCGGCGCGCTGGAAGCGCTTGAGCATGAGCAGCGGGACCAGGTTGCCGGCGTGCAGGCTGGGTGCGGTGGGGTCGAAACCGCAATAGAGCGTCACGGGACCCTGGTCGAGCTCGCGCCGGAGGGCGTCGATGTCGGTGGACTGCGCGATGAGGCCGCGCCAGGACAGCTCGTCGAGGATGTGTTCGCTCACGCCTGTAGATCCTCCCGCACCAGGTCAACCGACTAAACGGCGGGTCGGACCCGGCGCTTCCCGCCGCGGCGGTAGGTGGACACGGCAGGCGAGGCGCCGTCCCAGAACCGCCACGGCGTGTCCATCGCCATCGCGACGCCGACCCGGGGACCGACGCGGATCCGCTCGGCGGGCACACGCTCGCCGACGCGCAGCCGGACCGGGGACGCCGGGTCGGTCAGGTCGGCGCCGTTCTGCGCGCGGTCGACGCGCAGCACCGACGTGAGGATGGCCGGGCCCTTCGCGAGCTCGCCGGTCCCCCGCGCGTTCGGACGCCGCTTGCGGACGACGTCGAGGCCTTCGACGACCTCGCCCGCGCGCAGCAGCACCGCTCCGGGCATGTCCTCGTGGGTGCCGACGACGTTCGCGCAGAAGTGCATCCCGTAGACGAAGTACACGTACAGGTGGCCCGCGGGCCCCCACATGACGGCATTGCGCGGGGTGCGGCCGCGGTAGCAGTGCGATGCCGGGTCGTCCTCGCCGCGGTAGGCCTCGACCTCGACGAGCCGGACGCCGACCGTGCCGTCGGGCCCGTCGGCCTCCAGGACCGAGCCGAGCAGCAGGTGGGCCAGGTCGACCGGGTCGAGCGCCAACTCCTCGCGGGTGAACAACCGGCCTGCGTCGCCGCTCAAACGGGTTCCTCTCTTCGGCTGCCGGGCAGCGTCACCTTAACCCTTGAGCGATCGCTCAAACTTCTCTACAGTCGAATTGAGCAGTCGCTCAAAATGAGGGGAGCCGAGATGCGACCGAAGGCGCTCTACGTCGAGACGGTGATCCGCACGGACCTGGACACGCTGTGGCGGCACACGCAGGACCCGGACCTGCACCGTCGCTGGGACCTCCGCTTCGCCGACATCAGCCCGCTCGACGGCCACGACGGCCACTTCCGCTACGCCTCGCGGTTCCTCGGGGTCACGGTCACCGGTGTCGGGGTGAGCGCGGCGTCGCGCACCTGGCCGGACGGCTCGCGCACCTCGGTGCTCCGGTTCGCCTCCGCCGACCCGCTGTCGCTGATCAACGCGGGCGCCGGGTTCTGGCGCTACACGCCGGTCGGCGACGGCGTCCGCTTCGTGACCGGGTTCGACTACGGCACCCGTTGGGGGCGCTTCGGGCAGGTGGCCGACCGGGTGTTCCGCCCGATGTTCGGTTGGATGACGGCGTGGTCGTTCGACCGGCTGCGGCTTTGGCTGGAGACCGGGATGCCACCCGAGGACCAGCCCTTGACCGCGCCCTCGGCGGGCCGCTGCGTCCGGACGCGACCGCGTGACCGCGCTGCCGACCGGCTCGAGGTCACGGCGTGAGCGTCTTCGCCCGTGCACTCGGCGCGGACTTCGCGTTCCTGCACCCGCGGATGCAGGAACGGCTCGCCCTCTCGGCCGGGCGCGGCATGATCGGCCACGGCGTGATGGACCGGATCTGGCGCGGCCCGGGCTTCACCCTGCCGTTCCTGTGGCTCGGATCGACGCGGCACATCCTGTTCCCCGACTGCGGGCGGAACGTGCCGTTCACCATCGAGAACTACCCGTACGTGGACCGCCACGGCCGCGAAGCAGTGTCCTTCGTGCGCACCTTCGAGTTCCCGAGACGGCGAAGGCGCTTCGACGCCCAGATGGTCTACAGCGCCGGGCGCGGGCTCGTCGACTACCTGGGGACGCACCAGCACCTGGCGGTGGACCTCGCCGTGTCGGCCCGCCCGGACGGCGGATTCCGGATCCGCTCCGGCGAGTTCCGGCTGCAGGAAGGCCCGGTCCGGGCCGGTCTGCCGCGGGCGCTCACTGGTACCGCGCGGGTCGAGGAGTGGTTCGACGAGGCGAGCGAACAGTTCCGGATCGAGGTCGCCGTGGTCCACCCGCGCTTCGGGCCGGTGTTCGGCTACGAAGGCAGCTTCAGCGCGCGGTTCGTCGATGTCCGCGGCGGGGTCGGCGGGGCGGTCAAGCCAGTTCGTGAGAAGGTCATGGACTGATGGGCACCGGCCGGAACTCCAGTTCGCGGGACACGAAGCAGAAGCTCGTGGACGGCGTGCTGGAGATCGTCCGGCAGCAGGGCATCACGGCGGTCTCCGCCCGGTCGGTCGCCACCGCGGCCGGCGCGAACCAGGCGCTGATCTTCTACCACTTCGGCAGCGTCGAGGAGCTCGTCGCGCAGGCGTGCGTCCTCGCAACCGAAGCCCGGGTTTCGGTCTATCGCGAGCGCTTCGCCGCCGTGGCGACGGTCGGCGACCTGCTGGAGCTCGGCCGCGAGATCCGCGTCGCGGAACGCGCGGAGGGCAACCTGGCCGTGCTGGCCCAGACGCTGGCCGGGGCGCACGGCAGCGAGCGGCTCGCCGAGGCGACCCGCGAGGGTCTGGACAAGTGGATCACCGAGGTCCGGACGGCCCTCGATCGCGTGCTCGACGGGTCGCCGCTGGCCGAGCTGGCGGACCCCGCCGGGCTGGCCCACGCCGTGTCGTCGGGGTTCCTCGGGCTGTCGCTGTTCGAGACCGTCGACCCCGGGGGCGCCGAGCAGGCCGTCACCGCGCTGGAGCAGCTGGCTGTGCTCGTCGACGTCCTGGACGAGCTCGGCCCGGTGGCCACCCGGGTGGTCCGCGCGAAACTGCGGAAGACCGGCCGGGCGCGGCAGTCCGCGCCCGACCGGCCTCAGGTCAGTTGAGCCACTGACGAGCCGCGATCACACGCTCTTCGAGCCGCGCCCGCTGCTCGGCCACGCGAACCGGCGCGGTACCGCCGCGGGCGTCGCGGGACTTCACCGAGCCTTCGACGGTCAGCACGGCCCGCACCTCCGGGGTGAGTGCCGGGTTGATCTTCTCGAACTCCTCGTCCGTCAGCTCGTCCAGGCCGGCGCCGCGGGACTCGGCGACGCGGACGCTTTCGCCCGCGGCCTCGTGCGCGACACGGAACGGGACGCCCTGGCGCACCAGCCATTCCGCGATGTCGGTGGCCAGCGTGAACCCCGCCGGGGCCAGCTCGGCGAGCCGGTCGGTGTGGAAGGTCAGCGTGGCGAGCATGCCGGCGACCGCCGGGAACAGGAGCTCGAGCTGTTCGACCGAGTCGAACACCGGCTCCTTGTCCTCCTGCAGGTCGCGGTTGTACGCCAGCGGCTGCGCCTTGAGCGTGGCCAGCAGGCCGGTGAGGTTGCCGATCAGCCGGCCGGCCTTGCCGCGGGTCAGCTCCGCGACGTCCGGGTTCTTCTTCTGCGGCATGATCGAGCTGCCGGTCGCCCAGGCGTCGTCGAGGGTGACGTACCCGAACTCGGCGGTGTTCCAGATGATCACCTCTTCGGCGATCCGGGACAGGTTGACCGACAGCATCGCGACGGCGAAGGCGAACTCGGCGACGAAGTCGCGCGAAGCGGTGCCGTCGATGGAGTTCTCGACGCTCGTCGCGAAGCCCAGTTCCTCGGCGACGGCCTCGGGGTCGAGCCCCAGCGACGAGCCGGCGAGCGCGCCCGAGCCGTACGGCGACTCGGCTGTGCGCGCGTCCCAGTCCTGCAGCCGCGAGACGTCGCGCAGCAGCGCCTGGCCGTGGGCCATCAGGTGGTGCGCGAGCAGCACCGGCTGGGCGTGCTGCAGGTGGGTGCGGCCGGGCAGGATCGCGTCCGGGTGCCGCTTCGCCTGCGACACCAGCGCGTCGACGACGTCGAGCGTGCCGGCGACGACCCGGCGGGCCGCGTCGCGCAGCCACATCCGGAACAGCGTGGCCACCTGGTCGTTGCGCGAGCGGCCGGCACGCAACTTGCCGCCGAGCTCGGTGCCCGCGCGCTCGAGGAGGCCGCGTTCGAGGGCCGTGTGCACGTCCTCGTCGGCGATGGTCGGGGTGAACTCCCCCGCCGCGACGTCCTGGGCGAGCGTGTCCAGCGCGGCCAGCATGCCGGCGAGCTCGTCGTCGGTGAGCAGGCCCGCCTTGCGCAGCACGCGGGCGTGCGCGCGGGACCCGGCGATGTCGTAGGGCGCCAGGCGCCAGTCGAAGTGCGTCGACGCGCTCAGCGCGGCCATGGCCTCCGCCGGACCGCTGGCGAACCGGCCGCCCCACAGCTGCACCGGCTGCTCGTTCCCGCTCACTGTTCTCGCTTCTCCTCGATGTTCGTGTGTTCAGGCGACCGTGATCCGGCCGTCGTACAGGACCAGGCGGACACTGGCATATCCGCGGCAGGCCCGCCGTTCGAGCGCGGCGCAGGCTTCGCGGCGGCCAATTCTCTGTGCTTCACCGCGTGCGCCCAGCATCCGGTGTGCTTCGGCGACGGAGACGGTCTCGCCGTCGATCGCGACCGGCACCCCGCTGTCGTAGGTCACGACGACCTCGTCCGGCGCGAGGAATTCGCCCTCGGCCGGGAAGATATCGCCGATCGTGATCATGGTGGTCCCTCGTCCGCCGATCGTTGGGCGAGGGCGGCGAACCGTTCGGCCAGGCCCTTGCCCGTCAGGGGTTCGCGCGCGATCACGGCGACCGTGTCGTCACCCGCGATCGAGCCGACGACCTCTTCGAGCGCCGCCCGGTCGATGGCGCTGGCCAGGAACTGCGCGGCGCCCGGCGGCGTCCGCAGGACCATCAAGTTGCCGGACGAGTCGGCCGAGACCATCAGTTCCGCGAGCAGCCGGGAGAGCCGCGACGTGCCGCCCTGCACCCCGCGGACGGGGCTGCCGTCCTCGGGGATGACGTAGACCGGCGCGCCCGAGTCGGGCCCGCGCAGCTTGACCGCGCCCAGCTCGTCGAGGTCGCGCGACAGCGTCGCCTGGGTGACCTCGATGCCTTCGGCGGCCAGCAGCTTGGCCAGCTCGGTCTGGCTGCGGATCGTCATCGTGGACACCAGTTCGGTGATCCGCGCCTGCCGCCCCACCCGGCTGCTGGTCATCGCCGGCTCTCCTCGAACAGCCAGACCAGCAGGGCTTTCTGTGCGTGGAGCCGGTTCTCCGCCTCGTCCCACACCGCGCTGGCCGGGCCGTCGATCACCTCGTCGGTGATCTCCCAGCCGCGGTGCGCGGGCAGGCAGTGCAGGACGATCGCGTCGTCGGCGGCCTTCTTCAGCAGCTCGGCGTTGACCTGCAGGGCGCGGAACGGGCCGACCCGGTCGAGCCCGTCGTTCTCCTGCCCCATGGACGTCCACGTGTCGGTGACCAGCACGTCCGCACCGGCGACCGCCGCGTACGGGTCGGTGAACACGGTGGCGGTGCCGTCGGTCTCCTCGCCGCGCTGCTTGGCGTCGAGCATGACCTGCTGGTCGGGCTGGAACCCGAGCGGCGAGACCACGCGGACGTGCATCCCGGCGGTGACCCCGGCGAGCAGCAGCGAGTGCGCCATGTTGTTGGCGCCGTCACCGAGGTAGACGAGGGTCAGCCCGGCGAGCTTCCCCTTGCGCTCGCGGATCGTCATCAGGTCGGTGAGCGCCTGGCACGGGTGGAACTCGTCGGTCAGCGCGTTGACGACCGGGATCGACGCCGCCGACGCCATCGCCTCGATGCGCTTCTGGGCGAACGTCCGCCACACGATGCCGTCCACGTACCGCGACAGCACCCGCGACGTGTCCTCGATCGTCTCTTCGCGGCCGAGCTGCATCGACCGGCCGTCGACGATCACCGGGTGCCCACCGAGCTGGCTGATGCCGACCTCGAACGAGAACCGGGTGCGCGTCGAGTTCTTCTCGAAGATCGCCGTGATCGACTTGCCGGCGAGGGTTTTGTTGCCCAGCGGGTCGGCCTTCAGCGCGTCGGCGAGGTCGAGGATGGCCTTCTGCTCGGCGGGACTGACGTCGTCGTCGCGGAGGAAGTGGCGGGGCATCAGTCGGCGTCCTTCGTGGTGGAGTCGAGCGCGTTCCGAAGTGCGGCGAGGAAGCCTTCGGCCTGGGCGGCGTCGAGCACGAGCGGCGGCGCGAGCCGGACGGTGTCGGGCGCTACCGGGTTGACGAGGTAGCCGGCGTCCTGGACGGCCTTGGCCACCGCGGCCGACACGGGCTTGCGCAGTGAAATGCCGAGCAGCAGGCCGGCGCCGCGCACCCCGGCGACGAGCGGGTGGCCGAGCGCCTCGACGCCCGCCGCGATGTCGTTGCCCAGCGTCGAGACGTGGTCGAGGAGGCCGTCCGCGGCGATCGTCTTGATGACGGCCAGGCCGGCCGCGCAGCACACCGGGTTGCCACCGAAGGTGGTGCCGTGCTGGCCGGGCTTGAGCAGGTCGCCCGCCGCGCCGACACCGATCACCGCACCCAGCGGCAGGCCGCCGCCGAGGCCCTTGGCCAGCGTGATCACGTCCGGGACGACACCGCCCTGCTGGAACCCGAACCAGGTGCCGAGGCGGCCGAGACCGGTCTGCACCTCGTCGAGCACCAGCAGCGTGCCGGTGGCCTTGGTGATCTCGCGGGCGGCCTGCAGGTAGCCGTCCGGCGCCGGGATCACGCCCGCCTCCCCGAGCACCGGCTCCAGGAAGACCGCCGCGGTCTCGGTGTCGACGGCCGCCTTCAGCGCCGCGACGTCCCCGAACGGCACGTGTTCCACCCCGGGCACCAGCGGCTTGAACGGGTCGCGCTTGCCGGGCTGGCCGGTCAGCGTCAGCGAGCCCATGGTGCGGCCGTGGAACGCGCCCTCGGCGGCGATCACCTTGGTGCGCCCGGTCAGCCGGCTGATCTTGAGCGCGGCCTCGTTCGCCTCGGCGCCGGAGTTGACGAACAGCACCTTGCCGTTGCCGGTGAGCCCGGCGACGTCGAGCAGCGCCTCGGCCAGCTCGACGGCCACCGGGTTGACGTACAGGTTGGAGGTGTGGCCGAGCTGCTTGACCTGCGCGGTGACGGCTTCGACGATCGCCGGGTGCGCGTGACCGAGCGCGTTGACGGCGATGCCGCCGACCAGGTCGACGTAGTCCTTGCCGTCGGCGTCCCACACCTTCGCGCCTTCGCCGCGCACGAGCGTCAGGCTGGGCGTGCCGTAGTTGTCCATCAGGGCGGACTGCCAGTGCTGCTGGCCGTCCACATTGGACTTGAGGTCGGTCACGGGAGCTCCGTTTCGGGGAAGACCATGGTGCCGATGCCGCGGGAGGTGAAGACCTCCAGCAGCACCGAGTGGGCGAGGCGGCCGTCGATCACGTGCGCCCGGCGCACGCCGCCGCGGATGGCGCGCACGCACGCCTCCATCTTCGGGATCATGCCGCTGGCCAGGGTGGGCAGCATCGGCTCGAGGTGGTCGACGCGGATGCGGTCGATCAGCGAGGACCGGTCGGGCCAGTTCGCGTACAGACCTTCGACGTCGGTGAGCACGACGAGCTTTTCCGCGCCCAGCGCGGCCGCCAGCGCACCCGCGGCGGTGTCGGCGTTGACGTTGTGCACCACGCCCTCGACGTCCGGGGCGACCGTGGATACCACCGGGATGCGCCCGGCGTTGACGATGTCGAGCACCGCGTCCGGGTTGACCTCGGCGACCTCGCCGACGAGCCCGATGTCGACCTGCTCACCGTCCACAGTGGCCTGTTTGCGTTCGGCGGTGAACAGCCGGGCGTCCTCGCCGGAGATGCCGACCGCGTACGGCCCGTGGGCGTTGATCAGCCCGACCAGCTCGCGGCTGACCTGCCCGGTGAGCACCATCCGGACGATGTCCATCGTCTCCGGCGTGGTGACGCGCAGCCCGCCCTTGAACTCGCCCTCGACGCCGAGGCGTTTGAGCATCGCGGTGATCTGCGGGCCGCCGCCGTGCACGACCACCGGACGCAGGCCGGCCAGCCGGAGGAACACCATGTCCTCGGCGAAGGCCGCCTTCAGAGCGTCGTCGATCATCGCGTTGCCGCCGTACTTCACCACCACGGTGGCGCCGTGGAACCGCTGCAACCACGGCAGCGCTTCGATGAGGACCCCGGCCTTCTCGGCCGCCGTCGCGAGTCTCTCGTCCGCGGAAATCAGTGCCTCCTGGTTCATGAGGAGTACGCGCTGTTCTCTTCGACGTAACCGTGCGAAAGATCCGTGGTGTAGATGGTGGCCGCCTCGCCGCCGACCCCGAGGTCGACGACGATCTCGACGTCGCGCGCGGTGAGGTCGGCCTCCGACCGGTCGGCGGCGGGCATCCCCTGGGCGAACAGGGTGACGCCGTTGATCGTGATCGACACGGTTTCCGGGTCGATGCGGGCCGGGACCCGGCCCAGCGCCATCGCGATCCGGCCCCAGTTCGGGTCGGAGCCGAACAGCGCCGTCTTGACCAGGTTGTCCTCGGCGATCGTGCGGGCGACCGCGATCGCGTCGGCCTCGGACTCGGCGCCCTGGACGGTGATGTTGACGTCCTTCGTCGCGCCCTCGGAGTCGGCGCGCAGCTGGAGGACGAGGTCGAGGCTGACCTTGGTGAGCAGCTCGGCGAGCTCGGCCTCGGTCGGTTCGACGCCGCTCGCGCCGGAGGCCAGGACCAGGACGGTGTCGTTGGTGGAGGTGCCGCCGTCGACGTCGAGGCGGTCGAAGGTGACGTGGGTGGCCCCGCGCAGGGCCCGGTCGAGGGCCTCCTTGCTCACCACGGCGTCGGTGGTCAGGACCGAGAGCATGGTGGCGAGGTTCGGCGCGAGCATGCCCGCGCCCTTCGCGAAGCCGCCGACGCTCCAGCCGCCCTCGTGCTTGGCGAAGGCCTGCTTCGGCTTGGTGTCGGTGGTCATCACGCCCTTGGCGGCGTTCAGGCTCGCTTCGGCACTCGCGTCGAGGGCCTTGAACACGGTGTCCACTCCGGACAGGACCGCGTCCATCGGCAGCCGTTCGCCGATCAGGCCGGTGGAGCAGACGGCGACCTCGATCGCGCCTGCCTGCAGCACTTCGGCCACCTTTTCGGCCGTGGCGTGGGTGTCCTGGAAGCCGCCGGGCCCGGTGGCCGCGTTGGCGCCGCCCGAGTTGAGGACGACGGCCTTGAGCCGCTGCTGCTTGAGCACTTCCTGCGACCACAGCACGGGCGCGGCCTTGATGACGTTGCGGGTGAACACGCCGGCCGCGACGTCGAGCGGGCCGTCGTTGACGACCAGGGTGAAGTCGAGCGCGCCGGAGGCCTTGATCCCGGCGGCGACGCCGGCGGCGCGGAAGCCCTGGGGGCCGGTGACGGTCACGGTGCCACTCCTACGGTGGAAAGGCCGGTGGTCTCGGGGAGGCCGAGGGCCAGGTTCATCGACTGGACGGCACCGCCGGCGGTGCCCTTGGTGAGGTTGTCGATCGCGGCGACGACGACCAGGCGCCGAGCGTCGGTATCGACCGTGACCTGCAGCTGGACGTTGTTCGAGCCGAGCGTCGCCGAGGTGGTCGGCCAGGCGCCCGCGGGCAGCAGCTGGACAAACGGCTCCGCGTCGTAGGCCTTTTCGTAGGCTTCGCGAACGGCTGCTTCGTCGACGTCGCCCTTCAGCGGAGCGCTCGCCGTGGTGAGGATGCCGCGCGGCATCGGCGCGAGGACCGGGGTGAACGACACGGTGACCTTCTCCCCCGCCACGGCCGAGAGGTTCTGGGCGAACTCGGGGGTGTGGCGGTGGGCGCCGCCGACGCCGTACGCGCTCGCCGAGCCCATCACCTCGGACCCGAGCAGGTTCGGCTTGAGGCTCTTGCCGGCGCCGGAGGTGCCGGTGACCGCGACGACCGTGACGTCCGGTTCGACCAGCCCGGCGGCGAACGCGGGCGCGAGGGCCAGCGAACCGCCGGTCGGAAAGCAGCCGGGCACGGCGACGCGCTTGGTCCCGGTGAGCTTCTCGCGGGCGCCGGGGAGTTCGGGCAGGCCGTAGGGCCACTGGCCGGCGTGGTCGCCGCCGTACCAGCGCTGCCAGTCCGCCGGGTCGGCCAGGCGGTGGTCGGCACCGAGGTCGACCACCAGGACGTCCGGCCCGAGCTGCGCCGCGATCTCCGCCGAGTGCCCGTGGGGCAGCGCGAGGAACACGACGTCGTGACCGGCGAGGGTTTCGGGCGTCGTCTCGGCGAGGACCCGGTCGGCCAGCGGAACGAGGTGGGGCTGGTGGACGCCGAGCTTCGTGCCCGCGCTGCTGGCGGCCGTGAGCGTGCCGATCTCGACCTCGGGATGGGCCAGGAGCAGGCGCAGCAGTTCGCCGCCCGCGTACCCGCTGGCTCCGGCCACCGCGATGTTCACCGTCATACGCATGATTATGCACGCCCTTGCAAGGCTAAACAAACAGGATTACCGGGAAGTGGTCCCCGCCACCTTGGGATGCTGAGCGCATGACGGACACCCCGGCGCGGCTGCTCGGCCTGCTCTCGCTGCTCCAGACGCCGCGGGAGTGGCCGGGCAGCGAACTGGCCGGCCGGCTCGGCGTCAGCCCGCGCACGATCCGCCGCGACGTCGAGCGGCTGCGCGAGCTCGGCTATCCGGTGGAAGCCAGCCGCGGCGTCGCGGGCGGCTACCGGCTGGTGGCCGGCACCGCGATGCCGCCGCTCGTGCTCGAGGACGACGAAGCCGTCGCGATCGCGGTGGGGCTGCGGACCGCCGCGGGGCAGACCGTCGCCGGGATCGAGGAGGCGTCCGTGCGGGCGCTGGCCAAGCTCGAGCAGGTCCTGCCGGCGCGGCTGCGCCGGCGGGTGGGCACGATCGGCACGGCGACGGTCGCCGTGCCCGCCGTGGGACCGGCCGTCGACCCGGCCCAGCTGACGGTGTTCGCCGGTGCGATCACCAACCGCGAGACGGTCCGCTTCCGCTACCGCGCGAACGACGGGACCGAGACGCGACGCCGGGCCGAGCCGCTTCGGCTGGTCGCCACCGGGCGCCGCTGGTACCTGGTGGCCTACGACCTCGACCGCGCGGACTGGCGCATCTTCCGCGCCGACCGGGTCCGCGACGCGCAGGCGACCGGCGGCCGCGTCACGCCGCGCAAGCCGCCGGCGACGGACTTGGCCGACTACGTCGTCGAACGGCTCTACGACCTCGTGCCGACGTACCGCGCGGTGGCGGTCCTGGCGGAACCGGCAGCGCAGGTGGCGCCCCGCCTCGGCGCGGCGGCCGGCGAGCTGACCGACCTCGACGACGGCCGCTGCCGCTGGCGAAGCCACGGGGACACGCTGGACTGGCTCGCGTTCCGGTTGCTGGGGCTCGGTTGCGCGTTCACCGTCGAGGAGCCACCGGAACTGGTGGCGCACCTGCGGGTGCTCGCGGACCGCGCCGCCGCGGCTTCCGGCGCGCGAGGTTGATCGGTGGTTCGGCACTGCGCTCCTCCTCCGAAGCGTTGTCGATGCCGGGCGGCTCGATCTTCCTTCGCTGCCCAACCCCTTCCTGGACGCGAAAGTGCGGGTCAGGTGCGCGATCCCTCCCGGGTCGGCAGCACCGACATCAAGCGGCGGGGCAGGCTGGGCGGGAGATACACCGAAGGTTCGAAGCCCATCAGGATGTCTCCGTCAGAGTGGACAGCGACAAACTGCGGCGGTGGGCCGGTCCACAGTGGATCGGCCCACCGCCGTCGGTCAGGTCGGCTCTTCACCGTCCAGGTCCGTGCGCCTGCTCGGCGGCACGGGGAGGTAGCAGCCCGGGTTCTCCGGGTCGCAGCCCACGCGGGGCAACCGGGCGCGGATGCCGCCGGGGGTGCGCTCGAAGTACGTCGCGATCTCCGCCACGCTCTCGCCCGCGATCCAGCGGTTCTCCAGCTCCGCGTCCATCTCCTCGTTCCACGGGCGGCCCTGCTGGGCAGGACGGCCCGCGGATCTTCGCCGCGGCCCCCGGCCCGCGCCGGTCGCCGCCAGCAGACCGTCCGCGACCAGATCCGCCACCGTGGCCGCCACCGCGACGTCCAAGTCGAGGCTGCCCTCGGCGACCGGTTCGCCGCCGGGGCCGCCGGCTTCCAGAGTGATCATCACCCGGGGAGTCGGTTCGGCGCGGTCGTCGTCCGTCCTGGTGGCGACCGCGATCTGGTAGGTGATTTCCTGTGCCCGGATCTCGGTCCGGCGCTCTTCGATGATCGACATGCCACGAAGCTAGCGCGCACCCCCGACAATTTTCGGCCACGCGCTGCTCACGGGCGGCTTCGCTCCGAAACTGTCGGACCCCTCGCCTAACGTCCTCCCCGACCACACCACGTGATCGGGAGGCGACGATGGGACATCGGCGGACGAGCCGGAAAAGACACTGCCCCGGTCCGGGAGAACCGGACCGGGGCAGCGGACTGCGTCGATTTCGCTCAGAAGTGCAGCAGCTGGGCCAGCGTGCGCTGCTTCTCCTGGGCGGCCTTCGCGGAGCTGTCCGACTTCTGCGCCGCGGCGCCGTCGGGCACCGGCGCCGGCACCGGGTCGCACTGGACGTCCGAGTGGTCGCCGGGCTGACGCGCGGGCAGCTTGCCGGTGGCCAGGTAGTCGGCGATCTTGTCGTCCACACAGGACACCCCGGACAGCGAACCGGCGTGCGTGGTGCCGCCCGGCGCGCTGATCAGGCTCGACTTCGGGAACCGCTTCCGGACCTCGAGGCTGCCGGCGTACGGCGTCGCCGCGTCGAACTCCTCGCTGATCAGCAGCGCACCGGCCACCTTGCGGCCGTCGATGTCCACCGGCTTGCCCGCCTTCGCCGGCCAGAACGCGCACGGCGCGTTGAACCAGGCGTTGCCCCAGGTCTCGAACGGGGCCTTGAAGTGGGTGATCCAGTTGTCGATCCGCCACTGGTTCCAGTTGGTCGGCCACTGCACGTCGGTGCACTGGACGCCGAGGTAGACGGCGAACCCGTTGTCGGCACCGGGCGGGTTCGAGTCGTCGTAGAGCGCCTTCAGCGTCTGCCAGTCACCCTGGTGGACGTAGCCGTCGAAGGCCTTGGCCATGTCGACCCAGCCGAAGACGTAGTAGCCGGCCTGCAGGAAGACGTCGGTCCACTCGTCGCCGCCGATGACGCCGCCCGCCGGGTTCTTCGTGAGCTTGCGCTGCGTGTCGTACCAGAGCTTCTCGACGGCGGAGCCGGTCTTGCCGAGGTGGTAGACGCTGTCGTAGGACGCCAGCCAGTCGAAGTACGTCTTGATGTTCTTGTCGAACGCGACGTCCTGGTCGAGGTTGGCCTGGTACCAGACCTTCCGCGGGTCGACGTTGCCGTCGAGCACCATCCGGCGGACGTTCTTCGGGTACATGGTGCTGTACACCTGGCCGAGGTACGTGCCGTAGGAGAAGCCGTAGTAGTTGATCTGCTTCTCGCCCAGCGCCTTGCGCAGGCTGTCCATGTCCTGCGCGACGTCGGTCGTCTTCAGGTGGTCGAGGGTCGGACCGTTCTTCTCGCACGCCTGGGCGTAGCCCCGGGAACGGTCGAGCCAGGTCTTCTCCAGCTTCGGCGTGGTCGGCACGTACGCCGGCCGGTTGTAGCTGAAGTAGTTCCCGTCGCAGCTGATCGACGGCTTGCTGGACCCGACGCCGCGCGGGTCGAAGCCGATCCAGTCGTAGTTGTCCCCCGCGTGGTTCGGCACGTACTTGCCGAGCACCGAGAGCCCGAGGCCGGACCCGCCGGGGCCGCCCGGGTTCACCAGCATGATCCCCTGGGACTGCGCGGTCTTGTGCTTGATCCGCGACACCGCGACGGAGACCTTCGCCCCGCCCGGCTTCGCGTAGTCCATCGGCACCTCGAGGAAGCCGCACTCGGCTCCCGCGGCCTTCAAGCTCGCCGACGTGCAAGGCCCCCAGGCGATCGGCGCGGGGCTGAACTGCACCCCGGGATCCGCCGAAGCGGCGGGCGCGGCGGCCATCAGTCCGGCCGCGAGCCCCGCGGCGGCGACAGCGGCAACGATTCTCTTCACAGTCGTCCTTTTCATCCTCATTGGACAGAGTTCGCCGTATTCCGGCGAAACTACCGGCAACCATCGCCAATCTCGTCGACCGGCGCGACTTCCGCCATCCGTCTTTCGTCGGGACCTGAGCCGATCTGCGCGCCCGAACTGTCGGTGCCCGGCAGTACGCTCCGGATCGCCGGAAGGCGACGGGAGGACGCATGAGCGTGGACGAACGGCTGGTCAAGGCGATCCGCACCGGGCTGGCCGAGCTGGCCGACCCGGTCAAGGCGCCGGCGATGCAGGCGTACATGAAGTCGGCCATGCCGTTCCGCGGGGTGGCTTCACCCGAGCGGAGCACGCTTCTCAAGCGGGTACTGCCCGACCACATATTGCCCGATCGGGTGACATATACGGCGACCGTGCTGGAGTTGTGGCGGGCAGCCGAATTCCGCGAAGAGCGCTACGCGGCCATCGCGCTATCCGGACACCGGGCGTACCGGCAGTGGCAGGACCCGGAGCTCGTGCCGATGTACGAAGAGATGATCGTCAGCGGCGCGTGGTGGGACCACGTGGACGAGCTCGCCATCCGCCGGGTCGGGCCGATCCTGCGAGCCGACCGGGACAGGGTCACGCCGATCATGCTGAGCTGGGCGGCCGACCGCGACCTCTGGCGCCGCCGGACGGCGATCATCTGCCAGATCGGCGCCAAGGAGGACACCGACACCGACCTGCTCACCCGGACGATCGAGCCGGCGATCACCGAGCCGGAGTTCTTCCTGCGCAAGGGAATCGGCTGGGCCCTGCGCGAGTACGCGAAGACGGCGCCCGACTGGGTCCGGTGCTTCGTGGACGATCACCCCGGACTGTCGGGACTGTCCCAGCGGGAGGCACTCAAGCACATCGGCTGAGGTTCGGCCGCGGACGGGCGGATCCGGACGGCGGACACGCGAGCCTGGACGGTCGGGTCGCGTACCGGAACGGTCGGCTCGCGTATCTGGGGAGTCGGGGCGTGGTTTTTGGAACGCCGGCGCGGGCGGCTCGGGCGGAAACGCCGAGAGGGGCCGGTTTCCCGGCCCCTCTCGGACTCCCTCGTGCTCGCAGGCTAGGCGCGCAGCGTCGCGTCGAAGCGCTCGCCCGCCGCCGCCACCGCTGCATCGCGGGCCTTCGTGGCCTCGTCCACCGTCAGCGTCCGGTCCGCCGCGCGGAAGCGCAGCTTGTACGCCAGCGATCGCTTACCCTCGCCGACCTGCTCGCCCGCGTACACGTCGAACAGCGTGATGTCCTCGAGCAGCTCGCCCGCGCCGTCGCGCAAGACCGCTGCCAGGTCCGCCGTCGGCACGTCCGCCGCCGCGACCAGCGCGACGTCCAGCAGCACCGGCGGGTACCCCGACACGCTCGGCGCCGGGCGGGAGTCCGGCAGCGGGATCGCGTCCAGGTCCAGCTCCATCGCCACCGTCCGCGGCGGCAGGCCGAGGGCCTCGACCACCTTGGGGTGCAGCTCACCGGCGTGGCCGACCGGCCAGTCGCCGACCTGCAGGCGGGCGCAGCGGCCCGGGTGCCACGGCGGCAGGTCCGTGGCCTGCACCGTCAGCTCGATACCGGCGGCCTCGGCGATCGTCCGGGCGGCCTGCACCGCGTCGGCCCAGTTCGCCGGCTCGCCGCCGCCCCACCAGCCGGCGCGGTGGCGCTGGCCGGCGAGGACCACGGCGACGTGCAGCGGCTGCTGCGGCACCGCGGCCTCCAGGACGGCCAGTTCTTCGTCCGAAGGCCGCCCCTCGACGCCGAGAGCCGGGACCTTCAGCGGGTTCGGCGCGGGCAGCACCACCTGGCCGATGTGGTAGAGCGAGACGTCCTTCATCCCGCGGGACACGTTGCGCTGCAGCGTGTCCAGCAAGCCCGGCAGCAAGGTCGTCGCCAGCCGGTTGCGGTCGGCCTCCAGCGGGTTGCGGACCACGACCGTGTTGCGGCGGACGTCGTCCGCCGGCAGGCCGAAGGCGTCCCACACCGTGTCGCTGATGAACGGGAACGGGCGCACCTCGACGTACCCCGCCTCGGCCAGCGCCCGGGAAACACTCCGGACGCGCCGCTGGGCGTCGGTCAGGCCGCGGCCGGCCGGGGCGGCGGGCAGCGTCGACGGGATGCTGTCGTAGCCCTCCAGCCGCAGCACCTCTTCGACGAGGTCGGCGGGCTGGCGCAGGTCGCCGCGCCAGCTCGGCGGGATCGCCGTGACCTGGCCGGTGCCGTCGTCACCCGTGCTGACCGAGACCTTGCAGCCGATCTGGGACAGTCGCCGGACGGTCACGCCGCGCTGGTAGTTCACGCCCGCGACCTTGTCGGGCAGGTTGATCGGCATCATGACGGCCGGGTTCGGCTCGACCGCGCCCTCGTCGGTGCGGCCGGGCTGGATCGCGGCGTCGCCGTACTGGCGCAGCAGGCGCGCGGCCAGCTCGACGGCGGCCGGGCACAGCTGCGGGTCGGTGAACCGCTCGAACCGCTTCGCGGCCTCGGAGAACAGCTTGTGCCGGCGCGCGGTGCGGCTGATCGCGGCCGGGTTCCAGTGCGCCGCCTCGAGCAGCACGTCGGTGCTCTCCGCCGTGATCTCGGTGCTCGCGCCGCCCATCGTGCCGGCGAGCGAGATGACGCCGCTGTCGTCGGCGATGATCACGTCGTCCGGGTCGAGCGTGCGCTCGACGTCGTCCAGCGTGGTCAGCTTCTCGCCCGGCTTCGCCCGGCGGACCACCAGGTCGCCCTGGATGGCCTTGGTGGCGAACGCGTGCAGCGGGTGCCCGAGTTCGAGCATCACGTAGTTGGTGACGTCGACGGCCAGGGAGATGGAACGGATGCCGGCCAGCATCAGCCGGCGCCGCATCCACCACGGCGTCGGCGCGGTCGCGTCCAGGCCGGTGACGCGCCGCAGTACGAACCGCGGGCAGCCCTCCGGGTCCTCGACGTGGACCGGCCAGGCGTCGCCCTCGGCCGCCGGGACCTCCAGCAGCGCCGGGTCGCCGAAGGCCACGTCCAGCGCGTTCGACAGCTCGCGCGCGAGACCGCGGACCGACAGCGCGTAACCGCGGTCCGGGGTCGGGGCCAGCTCGATCACGGTGTCGCCGAGGCCGAGCAGCTCGGCCGCGTCGTCACCCGGGCTCGCGGTGCCCGAGGGCAGCACGAGGATGCCGGTGTGGTCGTCGCCCATGCCGAGCTCGCGGGCGGAGCAGATCATCCCGTCGCTGACCCGGCCGTAGGTCTTGCGGGTCGCGATGGTGAAGTCGCCGGGCAGGACCGCGCCGGGCAGCGCGATGACGACCAGGTCGCCCTCGGTGAAGTTGCGGGCGCCGCAGACGATGCCGCGAGTCCGGATGCCGTGCGGGCCCTCGTCGAACTCGCCGGCTTCGTCGTCGTCCTCGTCTTCGTCGTCGGCCGGCTCTTCCGGCTCCTCGGCCTCTTCGCCGACGTCGACGCGGCAGAACCGGATCGGCTTCTTGAACTCGGTGAGCTCCTCGATCTCGGCCACCCGGCCGACGACCAGCGGGCCGGTCACCGGCCCGAGCTGCTTGAGGTCGTCGACCTCGATGCCGATCCGGACGAACGCGTCGGCCAGGTCCTGCGGCGTGACCTCCTCGCCGATGTCGAGGTGCTCGGTCAGCCAGCTGACGGGGACTCGCACTACGCCTCCGTTCCGAAGGGAAGGGTGAAGCGGACGTCGCCCTCCACCATGTCGCGCATGTCCGGGATCCCGTTGCGGAACTGCAGGGTGCGCTCGATACCCATGCCGAAGGCGAAGCCCGAGTACACCGCGGGGTCGACGCCGCAGGCGCGCAGCACGTTCGGGTTGACCATGCCGCAGCCGCCCCACTCGACCCAGCCGGGGCCGCCCTTCTTCTCCTCGAACCAGACGTCCACCTCGGCGGACGGCTCGGTGAACGGGAAGAAGTGCGGACGCAGGCGGGTCTTGGAGTTCTCGCCGAACATCGCGCGGGCGAAGGCGTCCAGCGTGCCCTTGAGGTGCGCCATGGTGATGCCCTTGTCCACCGCGAGGCCCTCGACCTGCGTGAACACCGGCGTGTGCGTCGAGTCGAGCTCGTCGGTGCGGTACGTGCGGCCCGGGCAGACGACGTACACCGGCAGGTCGCGGTGCAGCAGGGTGCGAGCCTGCACCGGCGAGGTGTGCGTGCGCAGCACCAGGCCGGAGTCCTCCTCGCCCACGTAGAACGTGTCCTGCAGCTGGCGGGCGGGGTGGTCCTTGCCGAAGTTCAACGCGTCGAAGTTGAACCACTCGGCTTCGAGCTCCGGGCCCTCGGCGACCTCGTAGCCCATCGCGACGAACGCGTCGGCGACGCGCTCGGAGATGGTGCTGATCGGGTGCCGGGCACCGCGCGGGACGCGGTCCCACGGGAGCGTGACGTCGACGGCCTCCTCGCGCAGCACGCGCTCGTCGCGCTCCACCTGGAGCTCGGCGCGGCGGGTGTCGAAGGCCGACTGGACGGCCTGGCGGGCCTCGTTGACGCGCTTGCCCGCCTCGGCCTTCTCCTGCTTGGGCAGGGCGCCGATCTCGCGGCGGGCCAGCAGCAGCGGCGAGTGGTCGCCGAGGTGAGCCGGCTTGACCTCGGCCAGCGCTTCGAGCCCGGTCGCGGCGGCGAACGCGGCTTCGGCGGCCTTGACCGCTTGCTGCAGCGTCTCGGGGGCGAGCACCGCGCTCTGGGCTTCGTTCTCCTTGGCTCCGGACATAACTCCTCGGCGTCCGCTGGGACTGGTCGTACGCGCGCCGCCGGACACGCGGCGCACGAGAGGTCAAAGGTGGGAAAAGTCTATGGGATCGGGTCCGCGGTCCCCCGGTCGGCCCGGGCCGCGCGGACGCATGGTCAACGCGCGCGGAACGCACCGGCGAAGTCGACCGACGCGAACTCGCCGGGAACCACGCCGTCGGCGGCGTAGCGGTACAGCGCCGTCTGGTAGATACCGGACAAAGTGGTGGTGAAGACCGCGACGAGCACCGACCACACGAGCGCCAGGCCCAAGCAGACGAACAGGGTGGCGGTCCCGCCGAGCAGGAAGCCGGCGAGCAGCAGCACGGCGTAGCCGACCAGGCTCAGGAGGAAGCCGATCAGGCCGATCCCGGCGCCGCCGGCGACGTTCTCGCCCCACGTCCGGCGGAACAGCTCCACCGACCGCCGGACACCGGCCTTCACCCCGGCACCCTCCAGCATCACGACGGGCAGCACGAGGAACGTCGTGAGCCGCCAGGCCAGGCCGACCAGGCTGCTGACGATGCTCCCGAGGAAGCCGAGCCGCTCCTCGACCGTGCGCAGGATCAGGCTGACCGTCGCGGAGATGCCGGCCCAGCCGAGCAGTGCCGGCCACCGGTTCGCGGCCGCGGCCAGGCCCGCGCCGACCGCCGGGGCGCCGCCGCGCAGCGCGACGTCGGCCTGGGAGATCAGGCCCGCGTTGAAGAAGATCGTGACGAACGCCGAGACGAGGTAGAAGGCCGCGAGCAGCACCCACGAGCCGGCGGTCAGCCGGCCGTGGTCGGTGATCTCGACGTGCGACAGGAAGAACGCCGGGGTCAGGAACGCCCCGGCGACGAACAGCCCGGCGACGCCGGCCAGCACCGTGAACCAGGCCAGGCCCTTGTGGGCGCGCAGCACCCGGAGCGAAGCGGCGAACAACGCGTACGAACGGGCGAGGCTGCCCATGATTCCCCCCGGTGACCACAGTGGATACCGGGGCAGCCTAGCGGCGGGTCAGCGACGTGCCGCCATCGCGCTCGTGTACACGCAGACGGCCGCCGCGGTGGCCAGGTTGAGGCTCTCCGCCTTGCCGTACAACGGGATCCGGACGGCGAGGTCGGTGCGGTCGAGGACGTCGGCGGGCAGGCCGTGGGCCTCGTTGCCGAAGACCCACGCCGTCGGCTCGGTGAGGTCCACCCGATCGAGTTCGGCGTCGGCGTAGCCGTGCGCGGCGAACGTGCGCAGGCCCGCCGCCGAGCAGGCCGCCAGCGCGGCCGCGACGTCACGCTCGCGCGCGATCGGCAGGTGGAACAGGCTGCCGGCGGCCGCGCGGACGCACTTGCCGTTGTGCGGGTCGACGGTGTCGCCCGCCAGGACCACAGCGTCGGCGCCCGCCGCGTCGGCGACGCGGATCACCGTGCCCGCGTTGCCGGGGTCGGCGACGTCCACCAGCACCACGACGAGCCGGGCGCCCGGCGTCACGGCCGCTTCGAGCGGACGGTCCAACAGCGCGCAGACGGCCACGATGCCTTGGGGCGTCACGGTTTCGGACAGGCCGTCGGCTGCGCGGTCGGTGATCGGCGAGACCGCGACGCCGGCCGCGCGGGCCGCGTCGACCAGGTCCGCGTGCTGCTCCGCCGCGCGAGCCGTGACGAACAGCTCGTGCACCGTGCCACCGGCCAAGGCGGCCTCGACCGCGTTGGCGCCCTCGGCCAGGAACCGGCCGGTCTTGTCGCGTTCCGCGCGCCGGGTCAACTTGCGCGCAGCAACGACCCGGGGGGTCCGCTCGGTGAACGGATCCGCCCCGGGCCGGGGAAAACTGCCGGTCAGGCCGACTTCGCTTCGGTGTTCACGTTGGCCTTGGCGAGCTCGGCCAGCGCGGTGAAAGCGGCGGCGTCGTTGACGGCGAGGTCCGCGAGGATCTTGCGGTCGACCTCGACACCCGCGGCCTTGATGCCCTGGATGAACCGGTTGTACGTCACGCCGTTCTCGCGGGCGGCCGCGTTGATGCGGGTGACCCACAGGCGACGGAAGTCACCCTTGCGGGCACGACGGTCCCGGTAGGCGTAGTTGAGCGAGTGAAGCGTCTGCTCCTTGGCCTTGCGGTACAGCCGCGAACGCTGGCCGCGGTAGCCGCTGGCCAGTTCGAGAGTTGCGCGACGCTTCTTCTGGGCGTTTACCGCCCGCTTGACGCGTGCCACGGGTCCATCCTGTCGATCTCAGGGGGCGAAGGGGACGCCCCGGGTGGTTACAGCAAGTTCTGCGGGATCAGATGCCGAGAAGGCGCTTGACCCGACCGGCCTCGGTCTTCGACAGCTCGGTCGTGCCCTCGAGCCGCCGGGTGAGGCGGTTGGACTTCTTCTCCATCAGGTGCCGGCGACCGGCCTTCTGACGGCGCAGCTTGCCCGTGCCCGTGACGCGGATTCGCTTGGACGTCCCGCTGTGGGTCTTCATCTTCGGCATTTCAGTCCTCTTTCGTGCGGCGGCTCACCGGAGAATCCGGTGAGCCGCTGACTGTGCTGGTCGGCGCCTACGCCTCGGGGACCGGCTCGGGAGCCGTCTCTGCCTTGGCCTTCGGCTTCACGTTCTTGTGCGGGGCCAGCACCATGATCATGTTGCGACCGTCTTGCTTGGCCGACGACTCGACGAAGCCGAGCTCCGTGACGTCTTCGGCGAGCTTCTGCAGCAGCCGGTAGCCGAGCTCCGGCCGGGACTGCTCGCGACCGCGGAACATGATCGTGACCTTGACCTTGTTGCCCGCCGCCAGGAAGCGCGACACGTGACCCTTCTTGGTCTCGTAGTCGTGCTGGTCGATCTTCGGGCGCAGCTTCTGTTCCTTGATGACGGTCAGCTGCTGGTTCCGACGCGACTCGCGGGCCTTCTGCGCGCTCTCGTACTTGAACTTGCCGAAGTCCATGAGCTTGCACACCGGCGGGCGGGCCTGCGGCGCGACCTCGACGAGGTCGAGGTCGTTCTCCTGCGCCAGGCGCAGCGCATCCTCGATCCGGACGATGCCGACCTGTTCACCGGCGGGTCCGACGAGTCGGACCTCCGGCACCCGGATTCGGTCGTTGATGCGTGTCTCGGAGCTGATGGGGCCTCCTTGGTCCGAGGAATGTTTCCTGTTCTCGTTCGACCTGGTGCCCACATAGCGAAGGCCCCGACACCGTTCGGTGTGCGGGGCCCACTCTGTTTCCGATCGCACCCGGCCGCGAGACCGGGTACTTCACCCTGGACTTGCAGTCCGGGCGAGACCGGACCCGGACACCTGTACGGTGACACGGGTGGGAGCGGGGCTCCACTTGCCGCCCCCGATCGCTCGGGGGCTGGTCGCTCGTGGAAGGGTACCAGACGTGTCAGATCAACCCTCCGAACAGCCCCCCTATTCCCCCGAAGCCCGCCACCTGGAGGACATCCCCAGCGTGGAGGTGATCAGCCGCGCGGCCGTGATGCTGCTGTCGGCCGGCGCCGAGCGGCTCGGCCTGGCCGACCCGGATCCGGAGACCTCCCCGCACCGCGACCTCGACGAAGCGCGCCGGCTCATCACCGCGCTGGCCGGCCTCGTGACCGCGTCCGCGGAGTACCTGGGCCTGCACGCCGGGCCGTTGCGCGATGGTCTGCAGTCGCTTCAGAAAGCTTTCCGGGAGGCTTCGGCCGTGCCGGACGAGCCCGGCAAGGGCCCGGGCGAGAAGTACACCGGCCCGGTCTACTGACCGCAGTCCCCGCCAGAGCAGCCCGCCCTCTCCGGCAGGGTCCCGGCAAAGCCGAGAGGTTTGGCCGGAGCGGGCTTGCTCGGGCCTCGGCGTGTCTTGAATGACTCATTCAGGACCTCCGAAGACCTGAATGAGTCATTCAAGACGTTCGGTGGGCCGGAGGCGAGCGTGCGACCGAGACTTGGCCGACCCCCGCCCTCTCCGGGGGGCGTCCCCGTGTCCAGCGTATCGGGGGCGCCCGACGAAACGCGGAAAAGGCGGCGGTCCGGGGCCGGTTGTCCACATCACGGGCGACCTGTGGGCAACCTGCCAGCGGAGCTTGCGGGCGGCTCGTCCGATATCTAACATGTTAGATGTGAGTCTATCGAAGGTCACTCGCCCGCTGCTGCGGGACGAGGCGTACGACCGCATCCGGCAGGCCATCGTCGACGGCACGTTGCCGCCCGGTACTCCCCTGCGGGACGGCGACCTCGCCGAGCACCTCGGGCTCTCGAAAGCACCCGTCCGGGAAGCGCTCAGGCGGCTGGCCGACGACGGCCTCGTCGACTCCAAGCCGCAGAGCTACACGCGGGTCTCCGACGTCATGTCCCGTGACGTCATCGATGCGCGGCAGATCGTGCGCGTGCTGCACGAGTTCGCCGTGCGGGCGGCGGCCCCGAGGTGCCGGCCGGCCGACGTCGCCGCCATGCGGGCCGCCAACGACCGGTTCGCGAAGGCCATCGAGGCCGGGGACATCGCGGCCGCCGTCAAAGCGGACGACGAACTGCACGACGTCCCGGTCCGGCTGGCCGGGAACGCCGCCGTCGCCGCGACCCTCGACCGCTACACGCCGCTGCTGCGCCGGCTCGAGCACGCCCGCTTCAGCTCCGCGCTCGCCTGGAACTCGGTCGAGCGCCACACGAAGCTCATCGACGCGCTCGAAACGCACGACACCGACACCGCCGTCTCGGTGATCTCGACCATCTGGACCGACCTCCTGGAGGACCGATGACCCTCGCCGACTTCCCGCGCTACCCCCTGCTCTTCGGCCCGTCGCCGGTGCACCCGCTCGAACGCCTCACCGAACACCTCGGCGGCGCGAAGGTCTGGGCCAAGCGCGAAGACGTGAACTCGGGTCTCGCGTACGGCGGCAACAAGACCCGCAAGCTCGAGTACCTCGTCGCCGACGCCCTGAAAGAAGGCGCCGACACGCTCGTCTCCATCGGCGGTGTCCAGTCCAACCACACCCGGCAGGTCGCGGCCGCCGCCGCGCGCGCCGGACTCAAGGCCGTGCTGGTGCAGGAAAGCTGGGTCGACTGGCACGACCCGCTCTACGACAAGGTCGGCAACATCCAGCTCTCGCGGATCCTCGGCGCGGACGTCCGGCTCGTCGACGCCGGCTTCGGCATCGGGTTCAAGCAGGCGTGGGAGAACGCCGTCGCCGAGATCGAGGCCGGCGGCGGGAAGCCGTACGCCATCCCGGCCGGCGCGTCGGACCACCGGCTCGGCGGGCTCGGCTTCGCGAACTGGATCGTCGAACTCGAAGCCCAGGAAGCAGAACTCGGCGTCTTCTTCGACACCGTGATCGTCTGCTCGGTCACCGGCAGCACGCAGGGCGGCATGGTCGCCGGGACAGCCCTCGGCAAGAAGCGGCGCATCCTCGGCATCGACGCCTCGGCCAAGCCGGACGAGACTCGCGAGCAGGTCACGCGCATCGCGCGCAGCACCGCCGAGCTGATCGGTGCGGGCAAAATCCCCGAGGTCGAGCTGGACGACCGTTACCACGCCGGGATCTACGGCATCCCCGACAAGTCCACTGTGGACGCCATCGAGACGTGCGCCCGGCTGGAGGGGATGATCACCGACCCGGTGTACGAGGGCAAGTCCATGGCGGGCCTCATCGACCTGGTCGGCCGGGGCGAGATCGAGCGCGACTCGAACGTCCTCTACGCCCACCTCGGCGGGCAGCCCGCGCTCAACGGCTACACGAGCGTCCTCGGCTGAACCGGTGGGCCGGGGAAACCCGGCCCACCGAAGGGCTCAGTCCAGCACGCAGAGCACGTCGATCTCGACGAGGAGCTCGCCCGGGAGGCCGACGTACACCGTCGTGCGGGCGGCGTGCGGCGCGTCGCCGATCAGTTCGTTGTAGACCTCGTTGAACGGCGCGAAGTGCGCCGTGTCGGTCAGGTACACCCGCACCATGATCGCGTCGGCGAAGCTCGAGCCCGCTTCGGCCAGCACGGCTTCGATGTTCTTGAACGTCTGCCGGGTCTGGCCCACGACGTCGTCGCCGACGATCTCGTTCGTGGCCGGGTCGAACCCGACCTGGCCGGCGACCTGCAGCAGGTTCCCCTTGCGGACGGCCTGCGAGAACTTCGCCGGCGGCTTCGGCGCGTTCTCGGTGGAAACTGCCGTCTTGCTCATCAGTGCCCCTTTCCGTTCTCCGTCCATCCGCTGTGGACGGAAGCTTCCGTGGTCGCGGCGCGCAGGTCCGGGACCAGCGCCAGCAGGCCTTCGTAGTCGAGCAGCACCTTCGGCACCGACATCGACGCGGCGGCCAGCACCTCGCCGTCCGCCCCGCGGACCGGGGCCGCGATGCAGTGGATGAAGTCCTCGTGCTCGGCGTTGTCGACGGCGTATCCGAGGCGGCCCACGCGCTCCAGCTCGGCGAGGTACGCCTCGGGCGTCGTGATCGTGTTCGGCGTCAGCGCCGGGTACTTCATGGACCGCGCGATCTCTTCGCGACGGGCCGGCGCCATCGCCGCGACCAGCACCTTGCCCACCGCCGTGCAGTGCAGCGGCGCGCGTTTGCCGACGCGCGAGTACATCCGCACCGAGTGCCGGCCCTCGTACTTGTCGATGTAGACGACCTCGCCGTCGTCGTAGCTGGCCAGGTGCACGGTGTGCCCGGTGCGCGCGTTGAGCGCGGCCAGCGCGGGCTGGGCGCTGCGCCGGACGTCGATCGAGTCGAGGGCCTGGTTGGCCAGGTCGAACATCGCGCTGCCCAGCCGGTAGTACCGGGTGCCTTCGCGCCGGACGAAGTGGTGCTGTTCGAGGGTGCGCAGCAAGCGCAGCACGGTCGACTTGTGCACGCCGATCTCGGCGGCGAGGTCGTCGAGCGTGCGCGCGTCCTTCGCGATCGAGTTCAACAAAGTCAGCGCGCGGTCCAGGCTTTGACTCACGTGCGCACCACGCCCTCTCCGGTCAGCCGGGCCGAACGCCACTCGTCCGGGTCCGCCTGAAGCAGGCTATCCACGACCATGCGCGGCAGGGGGACCCCGACGTCGTCGTGGGTGAGCAGGGTCGCGGCAGCCTGCAGGTGGCCCTGCCGGAGCCGCGCCAGGGGCTCGGCGCCCCGCAGTGTCGCGGCCAGGAATCCCGCGGCGAACGCGTCTCCGGCGCCGACCGGCTCGACGACGTCGACGGCCAGCGCGGGCGCGAACAGCGGTTCCCCTTCGACCAGCGTCGCGCCGCGTTCGCCGTGCTTGACGACGAGCGTGCGCGGGCCCGGCAGCAGCGCCCGCAGCTCGGCCGGGTCGCCGGTCCCCCAGACGTGCTGAGCCTCGTCGTCGCCGGTCAGGACGATGTCGGCCTGCCCGGCCAGCTCGGCGAGCAGGCGCGGGTCGCGGCTCGCCCACAGCGCGGGCCGCAGGTTGACGTCGAACGAGATCAACCGGTCGCCGCGGGGCATCGCCAGCAGCGCGCGCACCAGCGCGAGGCAGCTCTCGGACAACGCGGGGGTGATCCCGGACAGGTGCAGCACGCGGACGCCGTCGAGATCGAGCCGATCCAGCAGCGAAGGGCCCATCCCGGAGGCCGCCGAGCCGGCCCGGTAATAGCGCACCGGACTGCCACCGGCGCCGCTTTCCTTGATGTAGAGCCCGGTCGGGCGCACCGGGTCGACGGTGCACGCGCTGACGTCGACACCGGCCGCTGAGATCTCGCGGAGCATCGCGCGTCCGAACGGGTCGTCGCCGACGGCACTGACCCAGCCGCTCGGGACGCCGAGGGCCGGCAGGTGACAGGCGACGTTCGACTCGGCGCCGCCGATCGTGCGCACCCACTGCTTCACCTCGTCCGGCGGGCCGGGTTCGGCGGGCACGAACAGGGCCATCGTCTCGCCGACACAGAGCACCTCGGGCCCGCTCGTCACTTTCCGTCTCCCCTGTCCGTCACCCCGTTGACCTGTGGCGACCCGGATGCTACACCTATGGCACTCAAAATGCGCAACAGTCGTTGCAACATACGCAACCGAGGTCGCCGCCGATGAACCCTTGCCTGATGGACCCCGCCGCGCTCGCCGCCCTCCGCGACGAGCGGATCGACTGGCGCTTCCGCTCGGCCGCCCCCGCCCTGACCGGGCTCACGCTCACCGAAGCCGCGGACCGGCAGCTGAACCTGTTCACCGACGGGTTCTTCGCGCCTTTCGTCGTCCTCGACGATGACGCGCTCGAGCACAACCTGCGGACGATGGCCGCGTGGTGCGCCGCCCGCGGTGTCGTGCTCGCCCCGCACGGCAAGACGACCATGGCCCCGCAGCTGTTCGCCCGCCAGATCGAGCACGGCGCGTGGGGCATCACCTGCGCGAACGCCGGTCACCTGCGGATCTACCGCGCGTTCGGCGTCTCCCGGATCCTGCTGGCCAACCAGTTCCTGGACTCCTCAGGTCTGCGCTGGCTCGCCGCCGAACTGGCGGCCGACCCGGACTTCGAGTTCGTCTGCTGGGTCGACTCGGTCCGCGGTGTCGAGCTGATGACCGAAGCCCTCGAAGGCACCGAGCGCCCGGTCGACGTCCTCCTCGAACTGGGCGCCGACGGCGGCCGCACCGGCGTCCGCGACACCGCGACCGCGCTGGCCGTCGCCGAAGCGGTCCACGCGAGCCCGGCGTTGCGGCTGCGCGGCACCGGCGGCTACGAGGGCGCACTCTCGCACGAAACCGACGAAGCCGCGCTCGCCAAGATCAGCTCCTATGTGGACGGTCTGCGTGACCTCGCGATCACGTTCGCGGACAAGGGGATGCTGGAAGGCCAGATCATCGTCACGGCCGGCGGCAGCGCGTACTTCGACCAGGTCGCGAACGAGCTGACGAAGCCGTGGCCGGACGGTCTCGACGTGCTGCCGGTGCTGCGCAGCGGCGCGTACGTCACCCACGACGACGGCTTCTACCGCGAGATCTCCCCGCTCGGCGACCACCCGCGCATCGACGGCGTCGCGTCGTTCCGTCCCGCTTTGCGCGCCTGGGCGCAGGTGACGTCGAAGCCGTCGGAGACCCTCGCGCTGCTGACCATCGGCAAGCGCGACGCGTCCTTCGACGAGGGCATGCCCGAACCGCAGCTGCGCCGCACCCCGAACGGTCCCGCCGAGCCGCTCGAGGGGCACGTCGTCGCGAAGATGAACGACCAGCACGCCTTCCTCACGCTGCCCGCCGGGTCGCCGGTCGAGGTCGGCGACTGGATCGGGCTCGGTCTGTCCCACCCGTGCACGGTGTTCGACAAGTGGCCGCTGCTGCCGGTGACCGCCGCGGACGGCGAAACCGTCGTCGACCTCGTCCGGACGTGGTTCTGATGGACGTCGTCCTGCGTGGCGCACTGGTCGCCGACGGCACCGGCGACGCCATGACCCGCCACGACGTCGGCATCACCGGCGACCGGATCGCGAGCGTCGCCGAAGCGGGCTCGCTGGACGGGCGCCGGAACATCGACACCGACGGCCTGGTGCTCGCGCCCGGGTTCATCGACATGCATTCGCACTCCGACCTGCAGCTGCTGGCCAACCCGGACCACCCGGCCAAGATCACCCAGGGCGTCACGACCGAGGTGCTCGGGCAGGACGGGCTGTCGTACGCACCGGTCGACGACGCGGTTCTCGAGGCGCTGCGGCAGCAGCTCGCGGGCTGGAACGACGACCCGCCGGGGTTCGACTGGAACTGGCGCTCGGTCGGCGAGTATCTGGACCGCCTGGACCAGGGCGTCGCGGTCAACGCGGCCTACCTGGTCCCGCAGGGCACCGTCCGGATGCTCGCCGTCGGCTGGGACGACCGTCCCGCGACGGACGCCGAGCTGACCCGGATGAAGGAGCTCGTCGCGACCGGCCTGGCCGAGGGTGCGATGGGGATGTCGTCCGGCCTGACCTACACGCCGGGCATGTACGCGGAGACCGAAGAGCTGGTCGAGCTGTGCCGGGTGGTCGGCGAGCTGGGCGGTTTCTACAGCCCGCACCACCGCAGCTACGGCAAGGGCGCCCTGGAGGCGTTCGCGGAGATGATCGACGTCTCCCGGCGGTCGGGCTGCCCGCTGCACCTCGCGCACGCGACGATGAACTTCTCGGTGAACAAGGGCAAAGCACCCGACCTGCTGAAGCTCCTGGACGACGCGCTGGACGACGGCTGCGACATCTCCCTCGACACCTACCCGTACCTGCCGGGCGCGACCTACCTTTCGGCACTGCTGCCGAGCTGGGCCACCGAAGGCGGCCTCGAGGCGACCCTCACCCGCTTGTCCGATGTGGACGAACGCGAACGGATCCGCGCCGAGATCGAGGAGTCCGGTTCGGACGGTGCGCACGGCGTCCCGATCGACTGGGACGCCATCGAGATCAACGGCGTCCGCAACGACCACAACAGCCACCTGGTGGGGCACAGCGTCGCCGCGTCGGCCGCGAAGCACAACGTGGCACCGGCGAACCTGTACTTCGACACGCTCCTCGACGAGAAGCTCGGCACGTCCTGCCTGATGCACGTCGGGCACGAAGAGAACGTCCAGGCGATCATGCGGCACCGCACGCACACCGGCGGCAGCGACGGCCTCCTGGTCGGCGCCCGGCCGCACCCGCGTGCGTGGGGCACGTTCCCCCGCTACCTCGCCCGGTACGTCCGCGAGCTCGGCGTGCTGGACCTCGCCGAGTGCGTCGCCCACCTCACCGGGCGCGCCGCACAACGACTGCGGTTGACCGACCGCGGGCTCGTCCGCGCCGGCTACGCCGCCGACCTGGTGCTGTTCGACCCGGACGCGGTCGCCGACACCGCCACCTTCGACGACCCGCGGCAGCCCGCCGCGGGGATCACCCACGTCTTCGTCAACGGCGTCGCCGCCCTCGACGACGGCCGTCCCACCGGCGCCCTCGCCGGCCGTTCCCTGCGCAACCCCGGGAGAGCCCGATGATCCACTGGCTGCAACACACCACGGGCGGCCTGCTCACGCTCGCCGCCGTCTCGATCGCCGTCCTGCTGCTGTTGATCGTCAAGCTCAAGGTCGAGCCGTTCATCGCGCTGATCGTGGTCGGCCTGCTCACCGCGCTGGCCGCGGGCCTGCCCGTCGGCACGATCGTCGGCACGGCCCAGAAGTCGTCGGACTCCTTGCTGGAAAAGGGGTTCGGCAGCATCCTCGGGCACATCACGGCGATCATCGGGCTCGGCACGCTGCTCGGGTCGATCCTGGAACGCTCGGGTGGCGCGAAGGTGCTCACCGGAGCGCTGCTGCGCGGCTTTGGCGAGAAGCGGGCGCCGCTGGCCATGGGTGTCGCCGGGTTCATCTTCGGCATCCCGGTGTTCTTCGACATCGGCATCTTCGTGCTGGCGCCGCTGGTGTACGTCGCGGCGAAGCAGGGTAAGCGCTCGCTGGTGCTCTACGCGATGCCGCTGATCGCGGGCCTGTCGATCACGCACGCGTTCCTGCCGCCGCACCCCGGCCCGGTGGCCGCGGCCGGACTGCTGCACGTGGAACTCGGCTGGATCATCCTGATGGGGCTGGCCTGCGGCATCCCCGCGTTCCTCATCGGCGGCGTGCTCTACGCGACCTGGATCGGCAAGCGCATCGACATCGCGGTGCCCGAGGAAATGATCGTCGCCGAAACCGAAGGCGAAGAAGAGGAAAGCGTGCCGTCGCTGGCGCTGGTCGGCTCGATCATCGCGGTGCCGCTGGTGCTGATCCTCGCCGGCACGTTCGGCAGCATCTGGCTGCCGAAGGGCTCCACGCTCTCGGGCGTCGCCGCGTTCATCGGCACGCCGGCGGTCGCGCTCACGGTCGCCGTGCTGCTGGCGTCCTGGCTGCTCGGGCTGCGGCGCGGGTTCACCGGCAAGGACCTCAACGAACTGGCCGCGAAGTCGCTGCGGCCGGTCGCGATGATCCTGCTGGTCGTCGGCGCGGGCGCGTTCTTCGGCGCGGTGCTCTCGGCCACCGGCATCGGCAAGGCCGTCGCCGACTCGCTGCACGACGCCGGGCTCCCGGTGCTGCTCGCGGCGTACGTGATCAGCTGTGGCATGCGGATCGCCCAGGGTTCGGCGACCGTCGCCATCGTGACCACCAGCGGGATCATCGCGCCGACCGTGGCGACACTCGGGTATTCGCAGGTGCAGCTGGCCTTGCTGGTCATGGCGATCTCCGCCGGGTCGATCATCGCGTCGCACGTCAACGACGGTGGCTTCTGGATCGTTTCGCGGTACTTCAACATGAGCGTGGTCCAGACGCTGAAGTCGTGGACCGCGCTGGAAACCGTGCTTTCCGTTTCCGGTTTCGCGGTTTCGGCATTGCTCATGGCCGTGGTCTAGACCATACTGGAGGGAAGCCGCCGCCCGAACCGTTGGGAGACAATGACGATGACCGGACTTTCCCGTCGTACGTTCCTCGGCGCCGCCGCGGGTGCGGGTGCCGCGACCGTTCTCGGCGCACAGCTCGCTTCCGCGGCCACAACCGCGAAGGGCTGCATCGCCGGAGGGACCGTGTACATCGGCAGTTACACCAGCGGGGCGGGCGGCCACGGCCTCGACGTCTCGAGCCGATCGGGCGCCACGCTGGGCCCGGTCCGCACGGTGCCGGGCATCACCGACACGTCGTGGTTCGACCGCGGCGCCGACGGCAAAACCCTGTACGTCACCAACGAAGGCGACCCGAACGGGTTCGTTTCGGCGCTGAACGTCGCCGACGCCGCGAACCCCAAGCTGCTCAACAAGGTTTCGTCGAAGGGCGGCGCGCCGACGCACCTGAGCGTGCACTCGAGCCAGAAGTACGTGCTGGCGGCGAACTACAGCTCGGGCAGCGTCGTCGTGCTGCCGATCCTGGCCGGCGGCAAGCTCGGCGCGGCCACGGACCTGGTGACGCACCAAGCCGATTCCGGGCAGGCCCACGCCCACCAGGTCGTCAACGACCCGACCGGGCGCTGGGTGCTGTCGGTCGACCTCGGCGCCGACTCGGTGTACGTCTACTCGCTCGACGTCGCGACCGGCAAGCTTTCGCTGCACCAGCAGCTGAAGCTCCCGGCCGGCGCCGGTCCGCGGCACCTCGCGTTCGACAAGACCGGGGCGTTCGCCTACATCCTGCAGGAGCTGCGCCCGGAGGTGACGGTCGCGAGCTGGGACGCGGCCGCCGGGACGCTGAAGGCGCTTTCCGTCGTCCCCGCCGTGCCGCCGGGCAGCACCGGCGACCTGTTCCCGGGTGAGATCGCGCTGTCCAAGGACGGGAAGTTCGCCTACGCCACCGTCCGCGGCCCCAACACCCTGGCGACGTTCGCCGTCTCCGGTGCCTCGCTGAAGCTGGTGTCCACTGTGTCCAGTGGTGGCAACTGGCCGCGGCACGTGGCCCTCGACCCCGGGGAGAACTGGTTCTACGTCTCGAACCAGCGTTCCGGCACCGTCACCTGGCTGCCGCGCGACCCGGCCACCGGCCTGCCCGGCGCGGTCGCCGGCAGCCTCGCGGTGCCCGACGTCAACTCCGTCTACTTCGCCTGAGTACCGGTCGTGGGGGGGGGGGGGGGGGGGTGTTGTTGTTGGTGGCGGCCGGGCACCCCCCCCCCAGGTGCGC
>NZ_JBFBAG010000080.1:0-35104 GCF_040682155.1 Amycolatopsis sp. NPDC051371 | reverse complement strand
CAGGTCAGAGGGCATCTGCGCGTCTACGACACCGCCTCACCCACCACATTCACCGGTGGATCCAGGTCGGAGGTCCTGAATGACTCATTCAAGACAACCGCGGCCGGCGGAGATCCGCCCGGCTAGGCGGGGTCGTACTCGCGCACCGCGTCGAGGTACTCGGCGATCGCGTCCCGGTTGCGCAGCAGGCATTCCGCGCGCCTGGCCATCCGGTCGCGCTCCTCCTCCAGGGTCGCGATCATCTCCGGGGTCGCGTCCGGGAAGTAGATCGCGCGGGGCTTGTCGAGGCAGGGCAGGATCTGCTTGATGATCCGGGTGGGCAGCCCGGCGTCGAGCAGCCCGCGCACCTGGATCACGCGGTCGACCGACGCCTCGTCGTAGTCGCGGTAGCCGTTCGCCCCGCGCGAAGCGATGATCAGCCCCTGCTCCTCGTAGTACCGGAGCAGCCGGCGGGACGTGCCGGTGCGCTCCGCGAGCTCGCCGATCCGCATGTGCGCCACCTCACGTAGACCTTCACACGTATGTGATGGTTCGAGCATAACGGCATGAGAAGCTCCCTCCTCGCCCTCACCACAGCCGCGTTCGTCACCGTGCTCACCGAGGCGCTGCCCGCGGGTGTGCTGCCCGGGATGAGCGCGAGCCTGGGGGTCGGCGAATCCGCCGCGGGCCAGGCCGTGACGGTCTACGCCCTCGGCACGGCCCTCACCGCGATCCCCCTCTCCGCGGCCACCGCGGCCTGGCCCCGCAAACGCTTGCTGCTCGCCGGGGTGGCCGGGTTCGCCGTCGCCAACACCGTGACGGCGCTGTCCGCCGACTACCCGCTCACCATGGTCGCCCGGTTCGTCGCCGGGGTGGCCGCGGGCGTCGTCTGGGCGCTGCTGGCCGGGTACGCGCGCCGGCTCGCGCCCCCGGACAACCAGGGCCGGGCCATCGCGATCGTGATGGCCGGCATTCCGCTCGCGCTTTCGCTGGGCATCCCGGCCGGGACGTTCCTCGGCGGCCTGTTCGGCTGGCGCTCGGCGTTCGGCGTCATGTCGGCGATCGCCGTCGTGCTGCTGGCCTGGATCGCCGCCGCCGTCCCGGACCAGCCCGGGCGGACGGTCGGCCGCGTGCCGGTCCTGCGCACGCTGACCGTGCCGGGCGTCGTACCCGTGCTGGCCGTGACGCTGGTGTTCGTGCTGGCCCACACCGTGCTCTACACCTACGTCGCCGCGTTCCTCGGCCACGCCGGGATGGGCGACGCGGTGGACGTCGTCCTGCTGGTGTTCGGCGTCGCGTCGATGGCCGGGATCTGGGTCGTCGGCGCCCGCATCGACCGCGCGCTACGGATGCTGACGGTCCTCAGCACGATCCTGGTCGCGGTGGCCGCGACGCTCCTGGCCGTCTTCGCGGGCAGCCCGGTGCTGGTTTACGCCGCCGTCGCACTGTGGGGCCTCGGCTGGGGCGGCGTCCCCACGCTCCTGCAGACCGCCGCCGGGAACGCGGGTGGCGAAGCCGCGGACAACGCGCAGGCCATGCTCGTCACGCTGTGGAACGCGGCGATGGCCGCGGGCGGCGTGCTCGGCGGCGTCCTGCTCGACGCCGCCGGGCCGGCGTCGTTCCCCTGGACGCTGCTCGCGCTCTTGGTCCCGGTGCTCGCCGTCGTCGTCGGCGCGCGGCGGCACGGCTTCCCGGCAGCGTCTTGAGCAGTCCTGAGTGGACGAAGGGCCCGGGCGGGTTCGCGCCCGGGCCCTCCAGTTCGGGTGGTCAGCAGCGGCCGGCGATGGCCCGCAGCAGTTCGGCGTTCGTGGTGTCCCCGGACAGCTCCCAGGCGAACATGCCGCCCAGCCCCTGCGACTTCGCGTAGCCGGCCTTGGCCGACGCCGTCTCGGGCGTGTCGTAGCTCCACCACTGCGAGCCGCATTTCGCGTACGCCGTACCGGCGACCTTGCCGTTGGCGGGGCAGCTGTTCTTCAGAACCTTGTAGTCCTCGACGCCCGCTTCGTACGTGCCGGGGGCCGGGCCGGTGGCGGTGCCGCCGGGCTGCTTCTGCGTCACGCCGTCCCAGCCGCGGCCGTAGAACCCCAGGCCCAGCAACATCTTCGACGACGGCACGCCCTGGTGACGCAGCTTCTGGATCGCGGCGTCGGCGTAGAACCCGGCGGTCGGGAGGCCCGGGTAGGCCCGCAGCGGCGAGTGCGGCGCGGTGGGCCCGGTCGGCTGGCCGCCGGCGACGAAGTAGTCGTAGGTCATCACGTTGTACCAGTCGAGGTACCGGCTCGCGGCGCCGTACTCGGTGGCGTCGATCTTGCCGTTCTTCGAGCCGTCCGCGGTGATCGCGGCGGTGACCAGCTGCTTGTGCCCGAACTTGTCGCGCAGCGCCTTGACCAGCGCCGTGAACGCCTTCGGCCCGCTCTCGTCGCAGGTGTTGCCGCAGGCGTTCGGGTACTCCCAGTCGATGTCCATGCCGTCGAAGACGCCCGCCCAGCGCGGGTCGTTGACGAGGTTGTAGCAGGATTCGGCGAACGCGGCCGGGTTCTTCGCCGCCTCGGTGAAGCCGGCCGACCAGGTCCAGCCGCCGAAGGACCACAGCACCTTGAGCTTCGGGTGCAGCTTCTTGAGCTCGAGGATCTGGTTGAAGCTGCCGTGCAGGGCACCGGGCTCGGCGCTGTCGGCCTGGCCGCTGACGCTCGTGGCGGCGTCGTAGGGCATGTCGTGGTCGGCCCACGGGTCGCCGACAGCGCAGCCGCCGCCCGTCACGTTGCCGAACGCGTAGTTGATGTGGGTCAGCTTCGCGGCCGACCCGGACGTCTCGATGTCCTTGACGTGGTAGTTGCGGGCGTAGACGTCCCAGTCGGCGAAGTAGGCCATCACCTTGCCCTGGGACTGCCCGGCTTCGGCGGCGGGCGGCGCGACGACGGAAGCGCCGGCCAGCGCCAGCGCGGCGACAGCGATCCGTTTTCTCATGCGAAGCAAGGAACTTCCCTTCGTCGGGCCGGCCGGTCGGACGCGCCGAGGCTAACAGGTCCAGACCACTGCGGACCAGAGCCAATCGTTGTGGTCAAAGGGTTTCCCGGTACCCCCGGAGCCGGGCGCGGATTCACGGCGTGGGAGGATCAAGCGATGACCGAGTTCGGCTGCGCGCGCTGCTCCGGCGAAGACGCCCTGACCGCGCTGGCGTTCTGCACGACCCGCCTGCGGGAGACCCACCGCCTGGTCGAAAAGTCGCACTTCAGCATCGCGCTGCGGGCGTGTCCGGAATGCGGCCAGGCGTTCGCGGCGATCTTCACCGAGTTCGTCGACGGGACCGGCGGCCAGGACGCGCAGTACTTCGACTTCGTCCCGCTCACCGCCGCCGAGTGGACATCGTTGGCGGCGCAGGGATCCCGGGTCGACCTCGTGCGGCTGGGCGCGCTCGGCAGCCTCCGGCGGCGGCTCTCGTCGAGCTGGCCGACCGGCGGGGCGAAGCGGATCTCCTGGCGGACGGACGCGCTTTCGGTGCGCGAGGGCTACTGAGCCGCCAGCCTGAGGATCGCCGCAGCCGAGCGGTCGACGTCGGCCTCGGTCGTCGTCCAGTTGGACACCGAAATCCGTAGGTACCGGCGGCCGCGCCAGGTGGTTCCGCCGAGCCAGCAGGTTCCGTCGCGCTGAATCCGGTCGATGAGCGCGTCGGTCCGGGCGTCGTCGCCGAAGGAGACCAGGACCTGGTTGAGGACGACGTCGTTGGCGATCTCGGCGCCGCCTTCGGCGAGGGTGTCCGCGAAGCGGCGGGCCAGCCGGCAGCAGCGGTCGACGAGCTCGGCGACGCCGTCGCGGCCCAGTTCCCGCAGCGCCGCCCAGACCGCGAAGCCGCGGGCGCGGCGCGACGACTCCAGCGTGAGGTCGCCCATGCCGGACACCTCGCCGGCGCCGGTCAGGTACGCGGCGCGGTAGGCGATCGTCCCGGCGTGGACCTCGGGACGCGCGCAGAAGACGAACCCCGAGTCGTAGGGGATGTTGAGCCACTTGTGCCCGTCGCAGGCCCAGGAGTCGGCCAGCTCGACGCCGTCGAGGAACGGCGCGGTCTTCGGGTTGGCGGCGGCCCAGAGGCCGAAGGCGCCGTCGACGTGGATCCAGGCGTTCTTCGCGGCCGCGCGGGCGGCCCTGAGGTCGTCGCAGGCGCCGGTGTTCACGTTGCCCGCCTGCAGGCAGACAATCGTGGGACCGTCTCCTCGGGACTTCCGTTCGAGGTCGTCGATGTCGATGGCGCCTTGCGGCCCGGCTTTCACCGGCTCGACGGCCCGGGTGCCGAAGCCGAGCAGCCGCAGGGCGCGATCGATGGTGGCGTGCCGCTCCTCGCTCGCGACGACGCGGACGCGCGGGGCACCGGCGAGCCCGTCGCGCTCGACGTCCCAGCCGGCCTCGGCGAGGACGTGGTGCCGCGCGGCGGCCAGCCCGACGGTGTTCGCGGCCTGCCCGCCGGTGACGAAGCCGGTGGAAGCGGTGGCGGGGATACCGAGCAGGTCCTTCAGCCAGGCCCCGGCGGTCTCCTCGGCGGCGGCCGCGGCCGGCGAGAGGACCGCGTTGAAGCCGTTCTGGTCCCAGCCGGTGGCGAGGATGTCGGCGGCGGTGGCGGCGGGGAGCGCGCCGCCGATGACGAAGCCGAAGAACCGCGGCCCGGCGGTGGCGACGAGACCGGGTTCGGCGGCGCGCGCGAGTTCTTCCAGGACAGTGGCGGGCGCGGCCGGGGCGTCGCGGAGCTGCCCGAACCCCGCGCGCAAGGCGGCGGGATCGACTTCACGGGCAACCGGCCGGTCCGCCAGGCCGTCCCGGTGCTCGGCGGCCAGTTCGGCGGCCCGGGCCAGGAGGTCACGCATCTCGTCCACGGCCCGACTCTAGGCCGCTTTCGGGTGCGCGGCCCGCACGTTTTCCCGGGCCAGCTCGACGGTCGTCGCGATGCGCCGCTGCCGCGTCTCCGGTCGCTTGGCCTTCGCGATCCACTCCAGGATCAGCCGCTTCGACGACGGCGGGAACGCCGCGAAGTGCGCCGCCGCGGTCGCGTCGAACGCCCGCCGCAGGTCCGGCGGGACGACGCCGTCCTGGGCCTCGGCCAGCGCGTCCCAGGTCCCCGTCCGCCGCGCGAGGTCGACCATCGCCTGCCCCGGCGGTGTCATCAGGCCGGCGTCGGTCAGCCGGATCACCCGTTCGCGGTTGACCTTGCTCCACGTGCTCTTCGGATTCCGCGGCGTGAAGCAGAGGTACGTGCTCTCCGCGTCGCGCTTGAGCGCCTTGCTGTCGATCCAGCCGAAGCACAGCGCCTGCTCCATCGCCTCGTGGACCAGCACGCCGGGGGCGCCGCTGTGCTTCCGGCGGATCACCAGCCACACCGCCGGCCCCTGCGCGGCCGCGAGCCAGGCGCGCCACTGCGCCACCGACGTGACCTTCAGCACCGCGATGCCTTCCAAAGTCTCCATGCCCACCTCGTCGGTGGTGAAGTGTTCATCTTCTGAGCACTTTGCGGCGGGAACAATCGGGACTCGCCCGGCGTAGCGTCTTGATATGGAGACTCCGTTGAGCACCGACCGGCTCGTGATCCGGGACTGGACGGTGGACGACGCCGAAACCGCGTTCGAGATCTACGGCGCGGAGGACGTGACGCACTGGCTGACCCCGGCCATGGAGCGCGTCGGCGACGTCGGCGCGATGCGTTCGGTGCTGCACGCCTGGCAGGAGACGCAGCCGAACCTGCCGCCGCCGCGGGGGCGGTGGGCCGTCGAGCGCAAGGAAGACGGCGTGGTGATCGGCGGCCTCGGCATCCGGCTGCTGCCGCCTCTCGAAGAGGACCTCGAGCTGAGCTGGCAGCTCAGCCCCGGCGTCTGGGGCCAGGGTTACGCGTCGGAGGCGGCGACCGCGCTGATCGAGTGGGCCTTCACCCAGGACACCGAAGAACTGTTCGCCGTCGCGCGGCCGAACAACACGCGCGCGATCGCCGTCGCGAAGCGGCTCGGCATGCAGTGGGTCGGCGAGACGGAGAAGTACTACAACCTGCGGCTGCAGGTGTACCGGATCCGGCACACCGACCTCATCGACTGACCGGCTCCAGCAGGAAGACGCGGATTTCGCGAGCGCCGGCGCGCACGGCGTAGCGGTCGTAGGCCGGCCAGTACGACGCGACGGCGTCCCACATCTCCTGACGCTCGCCGCCGGTCAGGAGCCGTCCGGTGACCTCGACGGTCCGGCCGCCGATCGCGACCGTCGCCTTCGGCTGGGCCAGCAGGTTCGCCGACCACCCCGGGTGCGCTTCGCCGCCCCAGTTGGAGCCGATGACGACGTACCCGCCGGCGCGCTCGACGTAGAGGAGCGGCACCTGCCGCGGCTCACCGCTGCGGCGCCCGACGGTGGTCAGCAGCAGCGTCCGCAGCCCGACGGCCGCGCCGACGCCGACCCGGCCGCCGCTGATCCGCAGCAGCACCCGGTCGGCGGGCACGAGCGCCCGCCCGAGCACCGCGAACGCCTTGCTCTTCCCGAACCCCGCGAACACCCCGCGCAAACCAGCCACGGTCGAACCCTAGGTCACCAGCCCGACGGTGGCGGCGGGGGCACGACCGGCGGCCGGTCGTCGCAGGTGATCGTGTTTGGGAGGAGCCACGGGGCCAGCCAGCCGCCGTCGTTGCCGCCCAGGTCCGTCAGCGCGAACTCCGATCCGGCCGGCGGGAAGTTGAACGACCCGCAGTTGTTCACGCCCACCGCACCGACGTTGCGCGCGTCGACGTTCCGGAACGAGGCCGACCCCGCCGACCGCGCGCTGAGCACCGACGTCCCGGCACCGTCGACGCGCAGGTCCGCGAATCGCAGCCCTGTGATCGAGTACAGGTCCTTCACCGGGAAGTCGCTGACCAGCATGATCGCGTTGTAGGTGTTGTCGAGGAAGTGGTCTCCGGTCACCGAGATGTCCGCGGCGATGTCCTTCTCCAGCGCGTAGAACCAGATCGCGCCGAGGCCGATCTTCCAGTTCAGCTCGAACGTCCCCGCCCGCACGGTCGTGTTGTCCGCGATCCGCAGGGTCCCGGCGAACGGCTCGGCGCCGAACCGCGAGCCCACCTGGATCGCACTGCCCTCGCGGATCGGGTCGGCGATCAGGTTGCCCGACACCGTGTTGTCGACGCCGCCGTACAGCGCGATCCCGTTGGCGAGCACCGGCGTCTGGATCGTGTTGTGGTCGAACGTGTTCCGCGCGTCCTGGGTCTTCTCCGACCACATCGCCAGTCCGTCGTCGCCGGTGTTGCGGATGAAGTTGTCCGACACCACCGAGTCCGTCACTCCCGTGTGGAAGTTCAGGCCGTCCGCGATCTGGTCGGCGATGACGTTGTTCGTGATCCGCGTGTGGTGCATCGGCCCGTCGAACCACAGGCCGACCTTCGTGTGGTGCAGGTACAGCGAGTCCACAGTGGAGTCATCGAGCGCACCGCCGATCGCGTTGACCTGGTCGGTGTCGATGCGTTCCCGGACGTCGCCTTCGATCGCGAAGCCGGAGAGGTGGACGTCGTGACTGCCCGCGGTCTCGCCGTAGAAGCCGACGCCGTGCCCCTTGACGATCGTGTACCAGCTGCCGGCCCCTTCGAGCGTGACGTCGTCGACGAGGACGTGCCGGTTGACCTGGTACGTCCCGGGCGGCAGGTACACCTTGAGGTGAGCGCGCCGCGCGAAGGAGATGGCGCGGTCGAGGGCGTCCGCCGAGTCGCGGCGGCCGGTCGGGTCGGCGCCGAACAGCAGCGCGTTGGCCGCGAAGGGAACGAACCGCGGCGGGGCGACGAGCTCGGAGTCCAGCAGGTCGACGACCGTCCACGCGGCCTCGCTCCCGGCCGGGACGGTGAGCCGCACCTTGTCGCCCGCGCGGTACGAACGACCGAGCAGGAGCCGCTGCTCGTCGTAGAAGTGGCTGGGACGGAACGGTTTCGCGATCACCGGCGCGGGCGTGGTCGCCGCGGGCACGCAGGAGCACTCGGTGATCCACCAGTCCGGGTGCAGCAGGTCCGCGCCGGGATCGTTGGTGAACGGGTACTGGTTGTACAGCCAGGAGTACTGCGAAGTCAGCGTCATCCGCTGCCGGTGCGCGCCGTTCACGGTGACGCCCAGCGGTGCGGTGATCCCGCCGCCACCGGGCGCGTCCGGGATGCTGTAGCGGACGGTGATCGCGTTCGCCGCGGCCGGCAGCGTGAACTCGACGTACTGCCCCGGCGTCACCCGCACCGCCCGACGGCCGGACGCTTCGGAGGGGAGCGTGTAGGCCGAGCGGTCGGGACCGATCACGACGCCGTCGGTGCGCGCGTTCTCCGCCTCCTGCTCGAGGAAGCCGACACTGGCCCCGCGCCCGGCGACCAAAGCCGGGTCCAGCGCGGCCCGCGTCACGACGGGCCGCCCGGCGGCCGACGCCGGCGCGGCCACCGAGAGCAGGGTGACGACCGCGACGAGCACGGTTCCGAAGGTGCGTCGCGCCATCGCGGACCTCGATTCTCGAGTGGAGTGCCGCGGAAGAGTAGGTCGGGACTCAGCAGTCCCACAAGCTTTTGCTCGAAATTACTCTGGAATTGCGTACATCAGTACGGAAGTTGCGCAACCGGACGTCTGGCAGGGTGGGGCCATGACGCGCCCCGAAACCGCCGCCGAAGTCTTCGACGCGCTCGGCAAGGACTACGAACACGCCTTCCGGAACCTGGCCGGGCAGCGGGCCACGCTCACCGCGCTGGCCGAACGGCTTCCCGCCGGCGCCGCGGTGCTCGACCTCGGCTCCGGGACCGGCCGCCCGACCGCCGAGCTGCTCACCGCGGCCGGCTGCGCGGTGACCGGGTACGACGTCGCGCCGAAGATGGTCGAGATCGCGCGGGCGCAGGTGCCCGCGGCGCGGTTCGAGGTCGGCGACCTGCGCGAACTGTCCTTCGAAGCCGGCACGTGGGACGCGATCACGGCGTTCTTCTCGATGCTGCAGCTCCCCCGCGCCGACCAGGAGGCGGTGATCGGGCGGCTCGCGGGCTGGCTGAAACCCGGTGGCCTGCTCGTCCTGGCCACGGTGCCCGCCGATGTGGACGGCGTCGACATCGTCTTCATGGGACACCCGGTCCGCGCGAGCAGCTTCACCGCCGAGGCCTTCGCGGAGAAACTCCGTGCGGCCGGCCTGGAGATCGTCCGCGAGGAGCAGGCGCAGTTCGTGCCCGATCACCCCGAAGCCGGGCCCGAGCCGCACGTCTTCTTCACCGCGCGCAAACCTTGATGAGTCGATCGTGGCGTCAACCCCTCACCGGGCCGACCACGCAGTGGACATGAATTTTACTCAAGTTCGTGCATGTCCCGGGCCGCGGACCCGAGCTAAAGTGAGGGATGGGCATCGAAGCTCTGGCCAGGCCAGTACCTCGCGAACACCGCGAGCTGGTGCGCGAGATGCTCGCCAGACTGCCCGAGTTCGCCGACCGCCTCGCCCGCTTGCTCAGCGAAGAGGACGAGTTCTACCGCCAGGTGGAGCACGTCGCGCCCGGTGAGCTGCGGCAGGTGTGCCGGGCCAACCTCGAGCGCGCGCTGACGGCGCTGGTCGACGGCCGCGGCCTGGCCCTCGACGCCGCCCGCAAGACCGGGCTCGTCCAAGCGCGGCAAGGCATCCCGCTGCCGGCCGTGCTGCGAGCCTTCCGCATCGGCGGCACCTTCGTCTACGAAGCCCTCCTCGAGCTGGCCGGCCCGGAGTTCCTCAACCCCACCCGGACGATCGAGATCAACTCCTACGTCTGGAAGGCGATCGACCTCTATTCCGACGCCCTGACCACGGCGTACGAGCAGGTCGCCGCCGAGCCGTCGCACGCCGACGCGCGACGGCTGGACGACCTGTTCCGCGGCCGGCTCCCGAGCCAGGCCGACATGGAGGCCGCCGCCCGCGACCTGGGCCTGCCGACCGCGGGCATGTTCGTCGTCGTGGTCACCGAGCGCGTCGAGCCCGACGAGCACGACACCGTCGAGGCGCTGCTGCGGGCGCGCCGCTGGCGCTCGGCCTGGCGGCCCGGCGGCGAAGCGGGACTGGTCGCGATCGACCGCATCGAGGACGTCCGGCGGCTGCGCGAAGTGCTGGGGTCACTGCCGGTCGCGGCCGGGATGAGCAAGCCGTTCAGCGGGTTCCCGGACGTCCCGGACGCGCTGCACCGGGCCCGGATCGCCCGCCGTTCGCTGCCCGCGGGGACGGCCGGAGTGGTGGTGTTCGGCGACTCGCCGGTGACGACACTGGTCGCCGCGGCGCCGGGGATGGCCCGCGACGTCGTGCGGTCCGCGCTGGCCGGCGTGCTCACCCTGCCGGGCCCGGAACGCAAGGTCCTGCTCGACACGCTGCTCGCGTGGTTCGCCGGCCACGGCTCGGCGAAGGAGGCCGCGGACCGCCTGATCGTGCACCCCAACACGGTCCGCTACCGGCTGCGCCGCGTGCAGGACCTGACCAAGCGCGACCTGACCGACCCCGTCGACATCGGCGAGCTGTACGTCGCCCTCGAATCGGTGCGCCTCGCCCCTGAAGCATCGTAGATCACCAGATACCGATTGACTTTCGATAGCTATCCAGCGATAGTCGTCGCATGTTGACCGAAAGACGCGCGGTCACCGCGCTCCGGGTGTTCCTCGTGGTGCTGTTCGGCGTCCTCGTCGTGTTCCAGACGCTCTCGCTGCCGGGCGCGATCGCCTACAACACGCAGCAGAACCCGCACGACGCTCCGCTGCGCTGGCCGCTGACCGCGATCGCGGTGTTCCTCGTGCTGTGCGTCCAGGTCGTGCTCGTCGCGACCTGGCAGCTGCTGACGCTGGTCAAGAAGGACCGGATCTTCACCACCGCGTCCCTGAAGTGGGTCGACGCGATCGTCTGGGCCATCGGCGCCGCGTGGCTGGTCTTCGTCGGCATGCTGATCTTCGTCGGCTTCAACGCGGACGACCCGGGGATGCCGATGCTGCTGTTCCTGGTGACCGTCGGGATCACCGTGCTCGGCCTGCTGATGGTGGTCATGCGCGCCCTGTTGCGCCAGGCCACCATGCTGCGAACCGACCTGGAAGCGGTCATCTGATGGCGATCGTCGTGCGCATCGACGTCGAACTGGCCAAGCGCAAGCTGAGCGTCGGCGAGTTCGCCGAGAAGGTCGGGCTCACGCCGGCCAACATCGCCGTGCTGAAGAACGGGCGCGCCAAGGCGGTGCGGTTCAGCACCCTCGAAGCGATGTGCCGGGTGCTCGGCTGCCAGCCCGGCGACCTCCTGGAGTGGGTCGACGACTAGTGCTCACCCCGGTGGCGCCGGGCGGCGAGGGCGGCCGCGGCGAACCCGTGGTCCAGCATCTCCTTCTCGTAGTCCCCGACGGCGTCGAGCAGCGGCGCGCCCGACACCAGCCGGCCGGCGAGCAGGCCCGCGTCGTGCAGCGCCACGCCCGCGCTGATGCCGGCGGGCGGCATCGGGTGCGCCGCGTCGCCGGCGAGGGTCACCGGCCCCGGTGACCACGGCTCGGGCCGCTCGGAGGTGTAGACGCTCGAGGGCACGACGTAGGCCGGGTCGCTCAGCCGGATCAGCGCGACCAGCGACGGGTGCCAGCCGGCGAGCGTCTCCGCCGCCAGGTCGATCAGCTCCCCGGCGCCCAGCCCGAAGAAGTCCGGGCCGAACGCGCCCGACGGGGCGGCCGCGGCCCACATGACGTAGTCCTGGCCCGGCGGGAAGCCGAACTCGGCCGGGTCGCGCCGGAAGCGCTGGGCGGCGAGCGCGAGCCCGCGGCCGTCCGGGCCGGACACCCCGAGGAAGCCTTCGAGCGCCGCGTCCGGGGTCAGGTCGCGGGCCTCACCGGTCAGCGGCGTGCGGCCGTAGATCAGCCGGACGTCGTCGGTGGTCACCGGGAAGTCCGGCAGCAGCTGCCGCCGGATGCCGGAGCCGGTCCCGTCGGCGGCGACGAGCAGGTCGCCGTCTTCGGTGGTGCCGTCGGCGAACCGGACCCGGACCCGGCCGTCGTCCAGCAGGACGTAACCGGCGAACTCCGCGCCGAAGCGCGTGCAGCCGGCGAGGTCGCGCAGCATGATCCGGCGCAGTGTCAGGCGGTCGACGGTGAGGCCCGCGGTGTCCGGCGGCAAGGGGATCTCGGTGAACGCCGCCAGGTCGTGCCCGGCCACGGTGACCCCGCGCCCGGTCCGGCAGGACGTCGCGTCGGCCTGCTCGTACGCCGCCGCGGGCAGCCACTCGCGCAGGGCGGCGTCGCCGTCGCCGCCGATGTGGATCCGGTAGCCCTGCGCGCGGGCGTCGACGGCGGCGTCCCGTTCGAAGAGCAGGACGTCGATGCCGTGCCGGCGCAGGCCGTGAGCCAGGCACGGGCCGGCCAGACCGGCCCCGCTGATGAGAACTCGCACGATTACCCCCGAGGTGAGATGGTCTCAGTTGAGACTGTCTCGGATGCTAGCATTCCTGTCATGGAGGCTCAACCGGTCGATCCGACCGCCATCGGGATGCTGCTCAACCGGGCCCACCGGCTGGCTCGCGCGCACGCCAACGACGCGGCGCGCCCGACCGGCATCGAGCTGCAGCACGCGGGGGTGCTGTCGGCGGTCCGGGCCGGCGGCGTCCGCAGCCAGCGCGAGCTCGGCGCGGCCCTCGGGGTCGACAAGTCCACCCTGGTCCGGATCGTCGACGACCTGGAGCACCGCAACCTGGTGCGGCGGCAGCGATCCGCGAACGACCGCCGGGCGTACGAAATAGTGATCACCGAGGAGGGCGAGCACCGGCTCGACGAGGCGGGCGAGCTGTTCGCCGAGGCGATGACGGGACTGCTGAAGGTGTTCGACGACACGGACCGGCGCCGGCTGCACGAACTGCTGAACCGGTTCGTGGCGCAGGAAGACTGAGCCGCGTGAACATGCTCAAGAGCGCCCGACGCGGGTGGCGCCGGCGTGGCGGGACGTGGTGGTGGGGCATCGTCGTCATCGTCGTTCCGGTCGCGATGATCGCCGCCGCCGCGGTCACGGCGCTGCTGCTGTTCGTCGGCGGCGGCTCGCCTTCGGACCGGATCGAGCTGATCAAGACCGGCCTGACGGTCGGCGCCGGCACGGGCGGCGTCGTGGCGCTGGTCCTCACCGGACGGCGGCAGTGGACCACCGAGCACGACGCCACCGAGCGGCGCCTGACCGACCTCTACCTCAAGGCGGTCGAGCAGCTCGGATCCGACAAGGCCGCGGTTCGCCACGGCGGGTGCTACGCGCTCGAGCGCGTCGCCCAGGACAATCCGGGCCAGCGGCAGACCGTCGTCAACGTGTTGTGCGCCTACCTGCGGACGCCGTACACCGAGCCTGTGCCGACCAGGAACGTCATGCGCCGGCCGCTCGTGTCGTCCCGTCGGCTCGGCCTACGCCCGCCCGCGGTTTCGCCGCCCGCTGCCGAAGCGCGTCAGGAACGCGAAGTCCGGCTCACCGTGCAGCGGGTCCTCACCGACCACCTCAACCCCGGCCGGGACCCGAAGCACCCCGAACCCACGTTCTGGACCGGCGTCGACCTGGACCTCAATGGCGCGACCCTGATCGAGTTCTCCCTGCTCGGCTGCCACGTCGCCACCGGCGACTTCACGGGCGCGACCTTCGTCGGCAGAGCCTGGTTCGACTACGCGGAGTTCGCCGATCCCGTCCTCTTCACGAGCGCGACCTTCACCTCCGAGGCGAGGTTTGCCGGAGCGGTCTTCCGCAGCACCGCGTGGTTCGACGACGCGACTTTCTCGGGCGAAGCCCAGTTCTTCGGCACGGAGTTCCGAGGCGGCACAGTGTTCCACCGGAGCACTTTCGCCGACCGCGCCGCGTTCGACCACGCCGGGTTCGATCGGGGACCCGACTTCTCCACGGCGAGCTTCACCCGGGCGCCCACGTTCGGCGACGACGACTAGGCCGCGTCCGCCTCCACCAGCCGCGCCAACTCCAGCAGCGTGCTCTCGAAGCCGGGACCGGCCGTGAGCGCCACCGTGAGCGGGCCTCCGCGCCGGTCCGTGCCCACCGGGAGCGTCACCGCCGGATCCGTCCACTGGGGACGGTCCACACCGGCCGAGACGACCACGTCCGGGCGGGCCGCCGGGCGCCGGCGGCCGCCGGCGTCGAGGTCGAGCACCACGTTGCCGTGCAGGGAAAGCAGGGCGGCGACGTCGGCGACGGCGTCGCGCAGCTCGCGGTCGGCGATCGAGTCCGAATGCGCGCCGATCGCCGCCCGGGACGGCTCGCCGCCGAGCCTCGGCACGATCACGCCGAGGTCACCCGGGGTGCAGACGAGCACGCGGATGCCGGGCACGCCGGCCAGCGGGTCGGTCAGCGTGATTCCCGCGCTCGCGGCCGCCGCCACGATCCGGGCCCGCCAGCGCGCGGTGGCCGCGATGGCGACCATCGAAGGGTCCTGAGGCAAAAGGGACTTTCTCCTTTGCGGTACGGCGCGGCGGAGGGAGGATCGTCCGATGGTGAGCCCGTGCCCGTTGTGCCCGGGAACAAACATGTTTGGTCGCTTGGTCCGAACGGCGGCGCACATGCGACCTTCCGGTGGCACCGGGTGGCTGTGACCGCCGGTCACACTTTGACGCGCGGCGTGGCGAGGGCCACTATTCGGCCACCTGATTACCGCCGGGTAATTTGCGTGTCGACGAAGACTACCCAGGAGGACCGTTGCGACGTGCTTTCGGCCTGATCTTGCTGGCACTGGGCGTTTTCGCGGTCGCCGGGGCGGTGCTCCTCCCCACGTACGTCTACCCCAAGCTCGCCAAGGTGCCCCTCGACCAGGACTCGACGTCGGTGCTCGAAGGCACCGCGAGCAAGGTCCTCGCCGTGACCGACGACGGCTCCGGGCCGGTGTCGAACATCCGCGAGAACGCCAAGCTGACCGCGGTGGCGCACGTGCAGGCCAACTTCGCCGCGCCGGAGATGCAGGAAGACACCGACTACGCGGTCTGGCTGCTGGCGGTGCAGGTCACCGACGACGCCGACGGCACGGTGCTCAGCGCGAGCAAGCGGCAGGTCTGCTTCGACCGGCGCACCGGCGAGGGTTACGAACCGCGCGGCACGACCGACCCGAAGTGCGACGCCGGGAGCAGCTACGTCACCGAACTGAAGGACAAGGCCGACAAGGACGGCCAGAAGCCGCCCGAGACGAACGTCGAGAAGGCGCAGCCGGGCCTGAACTTCAAGTTCCCCTTCGGCACCGAGCAGAAGGACTACAAGGTCTACGACGACAACACCGGCGCGGCCGTCACCGCCCGGTACACCGGCACCGAGACGGTGAACGGGATCGAGACCTACAAGTTCGTCCAGGACATCCCGGACACGAAGCTCGACTCGAAGAAGGTGCCCGGCTCGCTGGTCGGGTCCGACCAGTCCACCGTGGACGCCGACCTCTACTACCGCGGCGTCAACACGATGTGGGTGGAGCCGGTCACCGGGATCCAGGTCAAGCAGCAGCAACAGCAGCACCAGGAGCTGCGCGTCGGCACCAGCGGCAGCTCGACGGTCGTGTTCGACGGGACGCTCGCCTACAACGGCAAGACCATCTCGCAGATGGTCGACCAGGTGAACGCGAACAAGGGCCGGCTGGAGTTCCTGTCGAGCACCGGCCCGCTCTGGCTCGGCATCGGCGGCGGCGTGCTGATCATCGTCGCGATCGTCCTGCTGGCCCGCCGGCGGCCGGCCGAGCCGCCGGCCCCGCCGCAGCGGCGGCACCGGGTGCCGGTCGGCGCCGACCGCTGACCTTCAGCGCCGGCGCAACACCAGGACCAAGTTCCAAGAAGCGATTTCGCGAAGGCCGGGAATCCGCACGATCCACATCGCCCAGCCCGGGTGGTACCGCGGATACCCGGCCACGAAATCGGCCAACGGCGTCGCCTTCGCCCAGCGGAGCGCGGCGCCGACCGAAACCGGGAACAGGCTTTCCCCGAATTTGTTCTTCGGCTGCTTCCCCAGTTTCCGGGAATACCGCTCCCGGGCGTAGTGCCCACCGAGGAAGTGCCACGGCGCTGTTTCGTGGCCGCCCCACGGCGAGTACCACGGCGTGAACGACGCGAAGACCGTGCCGCCCGGCTTGGTCACCCGGCACATCTCGTCGAGCATCACCCACGGCTCGGCGACGTGCTCGAGCACGTTCGACGAGTAGCAGACGTCGACGGAACCGCTGCGTACCGGCAGTTCCGTGCCGCTGGCGCGGATCATGTTCTCGCCGGGCTCGCCGCGCGCCGACAGTTCGCCGACGTCCGGGTCGAGGCCAAGGTAGACCGCGCCGGCCGCGCGGAACGCGTCGGAGAAGTAGCCGGGCCCGCCCCCGACGTCGAGCACCGTTCGCCCGGACAGCGGAGCGTGCGCCGCCAATTGCCGGACCGAGTCGGCGGCCAGCGTGGAATAGAAGCCGTCCGGATCGGTCTGCTCGGTGAGGAACGTGCGGAACAGCGTGACGGAACGGGTCAGCGTGGCCCGATGAGGTCGGTCGAGAACCGGATTACCTACCATTGAACCGTCGCTTTCCCGAATACGTTCCTCTACTGTGTACGCACCGGTAACCTAGCATCGTCGCTACAGTTTGGATAACCCGATGGAACGTCCTCGTGTGCTCCTCGTCAACTGGCGCGACACCGGCCACCCCGAAGGCGGCGGGTCGGAGCGGTACGTCGAGCGGATGGCCGAAGGGCTCGCGAGAGCCGGGTACCGGGTCGAAATCCAGTGCGCCGCCTACCCGGGCGCGACCGACGGCGAATGGCGCGACGGCGTCCGCTACCGGCGGCGGGGCAACAAGTTCGGCGTGTACACCCACGCACTGCGCGCCATCCGCCGGGCCCGCGCCGACCTGGTGGTCGACGTGCAGAACGGGATGCCGTTCTTCGCCCGGCTGGTCGCCGGCTGTCCCGTGCTGGTGCTCGTGCACCACGTCCACAAGGAACAGTGGATCAGCGCGCTCGGCGAGACGCTGGGCCGGGTCGGCTGGTGGATCGAGTCGCGGCTGGCGCCGTGGCTGTTCCGGAAGTGCCGGTACGCCACGGTTTCCGAGGTCACCAAGGCGGAGCTGGCGGGCCTCGGGATCGAGCGCGAGCGCGTCACCGTGGTGCCCAACGGCCTCGACGCACCGCCGCCCTGCGTGTCCGAGCGGGACGCTTCTCCGACCCTGGTCGCGGTGAGCAGGCTGGTACCGCACAAGCGGATCGAGCACGCCATCGACGTCGTCGCGCGGCTCGCGCGGCGCTGGCCTTCGCTGAAGCTGGAGGTGGTGGGCCAGGGACCGTGGGACGAGGTCCTGCGCGCGCACGCGGCTTCGCGCGGGGTGGCGGACCGGGTGGTGCTGCACGGCTGGGTCGACGAGCACGCCAAGCACGAGATCCTCGCGCGGTCGTGGCTGCACCTGTGCCCGTCGGTCAAGGAGGGCTGGGGCATCGTCATCATGGAGGCCGCGGCGCACGGCGTGCCGTCGGTCGCCTACCGGGCCGCGGGCGGCGTGGCCGAGTCCATCGTGGAGGGTCGCACCGGACTCTTGGCCGAGGACTTCGACGACTTCACCGCCCAGGTCGACGGCCTGCTCGCCGACGGTCTGCGGCGCGCGGAGATGGGCCTGGCCGGGGCCGAGCGGGCCGGCCGGTTCAGCTGGGACGCGAGTGTGGAGCAGTTCGAGTCGCTGGTCCGGGACGTCTCCGGACGCCCGGCACCCCGGCCCCGCGTCCTGGTCCCCGCGGGACCCGCGGTGCGGCTTTCCCTGTCTTGAATGACTCATTCAGGTCTTCGGAGGTCCTGAACGACTCATTCAAGACATTGCTGCCGGACCGCGTCCCGGAACTCGTCGAGCAGGCGTTCGGCGGCGGGCGCGTCGAAGTCCTTGCGGCGGGCCCGCACCGTCACCGTCGTGGTGCCGCCGGTCGTCGCCGCGCCGAACGCCACCCCTGAGCGGCCGCTCGCGGCCGGGTAGAACGCCAGCGAGCGCACGGTGTCCCCGGTGGACACCACGCCGAGGTTGGACACCAGGAACGTCGAGCCGAGCCGGCTCGCCAGCAGTCGCGTGCCCAGCCGGGCGAGCCGGCTGCTGCGGGCCGGGAAGTCCGGCTCCGGCGGCTGGTTCCCGAGCACCGCGGCCACGTCCGCGCCCGGCTTCAGCCGCAGCCGGAAGAACGCGCTGTCGTGCACCGGTTCCGGCGCGGCCCCGGAGCGCCGCGACGCGCCCAGCGCGGCCACCACGCGGGCGGTGCGGGCGCCGTGCGCGCGGTTCCAGCTGCCGGTGGCGCGGGCGGCGGCCGCAACGAACCCCGCGGCTCCCAAGCGCAGCCGCGGCTCGTGGCGCACGGCGAAGACGTCACCCGCGGCCTCGGAGCGCCGATCGGGTGTGATCCGGCCCGGGGGCACGAAAAGCGCCTCAGCGAGCCGCTGGACGGCCGAAAGGGCAAAGGGTTTGCCGCCGGCGCGTTCGCCGATCCCCTTCGCCGCCGAGGAAACCGGGACGTCGAGGAGGATGCCGAGCAGCGAAAGCAGCCCCAGGCCGTCGAGGGCGCCGTGGTGCGCGGCGATGAGCAGAGTGGGCTCTTCGTCGCGCACGGCGACGCGCAGAAGCGGCGCGGACCGTTCGTAGGGCGCCGATGCGAACCGGTCGCGAGTGGCCGGCAAGTCGCCGGTCCGCTCGATTTCGGGCACGACACCGAGGTGCAGGTACTGCTGGACGGCGGCCGCGAGCCGGGCCCGGAGCTTCTCCGGGTCGGGTGCGGCCGTGCCGAGGTTCGCTTCGAGGAGGATGCTCCAGGAAACGGTGGGGTCGCCGTAGAGCCCGACGACGCGGTGCGCGTGGTCGGAGGCGAGCCGGGTCACCGCGTCAGCGGTTCCCGTAGAGCTTGGTCGGGTGGTCGGCCGGGTTGTACTTCACCTGCGCGTTGAGCTTTTCCTGCACCTGGGCGGAGCTGTCCGGGTCGGCACCCTGGGTGAGGGCGAACCCGGCTCCGGTCGCCAGACCGCCTCCGATGATGACGGCGGCGATCACGCCGATGACCGTGCCCACGTGTCACTCCTTCCGCAGCGGGAAATTCCTGCCGCGGCCCAATGTACGCATCGGTAACATGCGGCACAACAGTGCGACGCACAGCGACGTCAGCGCTACTCCGTTCGCCACCAAGGCGGGCGCCCACGAAACCTCTTTCACCGTGGGCACACCGGGGGTCCGGTAGAGCGTCAGCCAGTCACCCGACCACACCCGCGTCGCGTCGGCGAGCAACCGCGAGTCCACATAGCCGGGTGTCCCCCGCTCGACGAGGATCCAGCCGATACCCGCGGCGGTGAGCTCACGGGCGGACGTCGCGGCGCGGACGTCGCCGATGCGCGGGTCCTCCCCCACGATGCGGTCCGATCCCACTTGGAGCGTGTCGTCCATCAGCACGGGTTTCGGGAGGACGCGCGGCGCGGGGTCGAGCTGCGTCCGGTCGTCGTTCCAGGCGAACCCGCGGAAGGCCGAAAGCGGCAGCGTCAGGACGTCGCCGGGGCGGTCACCGAGCACTTCGGACACTGCCTGCCAGTCGGCCGGGTACTGCGCGGTGCCGAGCCGTCCCCAGCCGCCCCAGGCGAGGTCCGGCATGGTGAGCAGGGGGAACGCGGCCGCCGCCGTCACGAGCGCGATGCGCCCCCGCTCGGTTTTCAGCTTGGTGGCGGCGACCTCGATGGCGAGCGCGAAGCCCAGCGCGAGCGGCAGCGCCCACCAGGCGACCCATTTCTGGGCGTCACGCAGGAGTCCGGCGCCGGGCACGTGCCGGGTGGCCGCGGTCAGCAGCGCGTCGCCGCCCGGCAGCGTCGCCAGTGAAGCCAGCAACACGCCCGCGAGGCCGAGGCCGAACAGGGAGCGGGCCGGTGCCTTCCCCCACCGCTGCGTGAGCGGCGCGAGGCCGGCGACCGCGATGGCGACGACGATGAGCGTCAGCACCGGGATCATCGGCATGGCCCGGCTGCCGGGAACCGTTTCGGCGTTCCAGATGCCGCCCAGGCCGAGCACGCTGAGCAGCGCGGGGCCCCAGCTTTCGGGGCGCGCGCTGAACGCCGTGACGCCGGCCGGATCGGAGAAGGTGCCGCCGGCGTTGAGGAACGTCGGGACCAGCCACGGCAGGTTGAGCACGACGGCGATGGCGGCGGTCTGCCCGAGGCGGCGGGAACCGGCGGCGACGGCCATGACGACGACGGCGAGCACGCCACCCGGCGGAGTCAGGACGGCAGGGGCGCACGCGATCACGAGCTTCGGCAGGGCGTTCGGTTCGCGTTTTCGCGCGGCGAGCCCGGCACGCACGATCCAGGGCAGGCAGGCGTAGGTCAGGAGCAGCGGCCAGTGGCCGATGAACAGCCGCTCCGCGACGTACGGCGTCCAGGCGTACGCGGTCGCGGCGACGAGCCGCGTGCCCAGGTGCTCGGTCGGGACCAGGCGGCCGGCGCCTTGGGCGGCGGTGAAGATGGCCAGCAGCAGGACGATCTTCTGGACGATGTCGCCGGGCAGCACGGTGGTCGCCAGCGCGACGGCGGCGTCGGCCGGGACGGACCGCGGCAGCGTGGCGCCGATCCCGAAGGCGTCCGGCACGAAGTACTGCCGGGGCGCGAACACCATGTCGTAGGAGAGGACGAACCCGCGCCCCAGCAGTGGTGCGCAGACGGCGAACGCCAGCAGGGCGGACACGACAGGGAGCGCGAGCCGCCTGCTCGGTGCGTCCACTGCCCTTCCTTTCCGCTGTCCGCGCGGTTATGGTCCCTGGAAATTACCCGCCGGTAATGGGGAGCCCGCCGTTGAGCGTAGACACCGAAGCGCCGGCCCGGACCGGCAACCGGGTCGCGGCGATCCTCGTCTCGCTCGCGCTCGCGGGCAACAACGCGGGCAGTTACGTGCTGAGCCTGGCGGCCGCGCGGATCCTCGCGCCCGGGGCGTTCGGGGAGCTGAGCTCGCTGCTGGCGGTGCTGGTGATCGGCGTCGTCCCGGCGATGGGGCTGCAGACGGTGGTGGCGCTGCGGGTCGCGCGCTCGCCGTCGCTGGCCCAGGGTTCGCTGTTCGCTCTGGGGTTGGTGACGAGCGGGATCGTCGCGACGGCGGCGTTGACGCTCAGCCCGTTGCTCGTGCTCCTGCTGCACCTGGGGTCGCTGACGCCGGCGCTGCTGGTGACGGCCGCGCTCGGGCCGTTGACGCTGCTGGGGGTGTTCCACGGGCTGCTGCAGGGCGGCCACCGGTTCGCCTTGCTGGCCGGGCTGATCGCCCTGGAGGGTCTGGGCAAGGTCGGCGGGTCACTGGTGGGTCTTTTGGTGACGGGCTCTCCCACGGGGGCGCTCGCCGGGACGGCGCTCGGGTCGCTGGCGGTGGTCGTGGCGGGCTGGCAGGTCTGCGGCCGGCCGCAGCCGCGCTGGGCCGATCGCCACGGCGCCGAAGTACTCCATACGGCGCAAGCGATGCTGGCGCTGGTGCTGCTGGTGAACCTGGACCTGGTGCTGGCCCGGCACACGTTGCCGTCGTCTTCCGCCGGGGAATACGCGCTCGGGGCAATCGTCACGAAGATCGCGTACTGGCTGCCGCAGGCGGTGGGGGTGCTGGTGCTCCCCCGGTTCGCGGCGTCGTCCGGTCGTCGGCGCGTGCTGCCGGTGGCGTTGGCGGTGTGTGCTTTCCTCGACGCCTTCGTGCTGCTGGCTTCGGTGGTGCTGGGGCCGTCGCTGCTGTCGCTGATCGGCGGGGCGAAGTACGCGGGGAGTTCGATGCCGGTGTGGCCGTTCGCCCTGGCCGGGTCGATGCTGGCGCTGGTCCAGATCTTGTTGTACGCGCGCCTGGCGGACGGCGACCGCCGGGTGGCGGTGCTGATGTGGGCGGCGGTGGCCGTGGAGGCGGTGCTGATCACGACGTGGCTGCACGCGTCGGCGACCCAGGTGGTGACGGTGGCGGCTTGTTGCGCGGGCGGGCTGGCCGTGGCGGGGTTCGTGCTGGAGCTGCGGGCCCGCCGAACCACCTGACCACCCGTGATCAGACCCGTAACCGGCGTGATTGAAGCCGTAACTCGCGTGACTGGAGCCGGAACTCGCGAGTTCCGGCCCCAATCACGCGAGTTACGGGCCCGATCACGCGAGTTCCGGCCCGGATCACGCGGGTCACGGGTCTGATCACGTGAGCTAGGCCGGCTCGGTGGGGTTCTCCTTCCGGGTGAACCAGTCCACGCACGTCGCCACCATCGCGGCCGCCGCGAGCAGCAACGCTGCCTGGGTCACCGGGCCGTACGCCCACTCCTGGCCGTGGCCCAGGATCCGGCCCGTCACCGACACCGCCGCCGCCACGACCATGCCGCCGAACGCCAGGTACCGCGGCGCCCGGTCCCAGAACTGCCGCGCCAGCAGGCACGCGATCAGCAGCACCACAGGCAGCATCCCGCCCAGCGCCACCAGCAGCACGATCAGCATCACCGGCACCAGGGAACCACCCGGCACCACCGCGAACGACCGCCGCCGCGCGGGCCAGAAGACACCCACCAGCATCAAGAACACCGCCAACGCGCCGATCAGCAGCGAAGTCCGGTACGCAGAGTCCGGCGTGAACGCGAGCGACACCACCCCGCCCGCCCCGGCCGGGACGATCCACGCCTGCTGCCAGCCGTCGACGCGGGTGCGGGCCAGCTCGCGGCCGTCCAAAGTGGCCACCCAGCCCGCGTTCGCGTTCTCCGGGACCGCCAGCACCGCCTCCCCGCCGGGCGCCACCTTCACCGACCGCGACGCCGCGTCCCACTTCTCCACCTGCACCGCGCGGTGCACCGGCGGCGAAGCGTCCACCGCGGGTCGCAGCCACAGGTCCTGGACGACGAACGAGTCCGACCGGTCCGTCCGCAGTTCGTGCCCACCGGACGGCAGGGAGATCCCGCCCTCCGAGTCCCGGCACATCCGCAGGGTCAGCGGCCGGTGCGCGGTGATGTCGGACAGCGTCCCCTGCACCGACGTCCGGTAGTCGAGCCCGTCGAGGTGGATGTTCGGCCCCGAGCCGCACGGCACGGTGAACGCCGGGTCCGGCCCGGGCAGCAGTCCGTCGGTGCCGGAAAGCTCCAAGCTCCCGACGCCGACCACCGCCCGCGCGGCGGGGTCGTCGTCGTCCCCGGGCAGCACGATCTGCAGCTGGTCGGTGTCCAGGGGTTCGAAGGACGCCGACCCGGCCGCGTCGAGCTGCACGGTCCGCGTGCCGGCGCGACCGACCAGCTGCACCTGCCGCGGCGCGCGAGCCCCGCTCGACGGCGAAGCCCCGATGTGCAGCCCGGAAATCCGCTTCGAGCCGGTCCAGCCGAGAGTGAGCGTCGGGCGCAGGTCGGTGGCGTCGGGACGCCACGTCGTGCCCGCGTCGCCGTCCACCGCCGCGAACCCGCCCGCCGCCGGGTCGCCGGCCAGCTGCGACGTCGACGCCACCGTGACCCCCGGCAGCGCGACCGGGTTCTTGCCGCCGCCCGCGGGCAGCACCGTGCCGCCGACGAGGAACGTCTGCTCGGCCGGGGTGCTGAACAACCGCCGGATGCCGTCGGGCTCCTCGCCGTCACGCGCCGCGGACGCGTCACACCGCACCGCGCCGCCGGACGGCAGGCACGCGTACCGCGGCTGGGCGCCGCGCGTGAACGCGAACCCGGGCGCCGGCCCGGCGGGCAGGTCGGCCGGGACTTCCAGGGCGCGCTGCGGCTCGGTGCCGGGGATGGCGAGCTCCGCGATGCCGACGTTCCCGTCCTGCCGCCCGACCACCAGCGACAGCAGCGTGATCCGCACCTTGCGCGTGACCCCGGCGGCGACGGGGTAGCTGTGCGACCCCGCGCCGCGGATCACCTGCTGGTCGACCGAGCCGTTGTCGGTGGTGATCCGGATCCGGGTCGGCGGCCAGCCCACCCGGAGGTCGTCCACCATCTGCAGGTCCACCGAGTTCACCAGCCGCGGGGTGTCGAGCTCCACCTCGAGCCACTGGCCGACCGGCCCGGTGAACGACGACGAGTGCCACGCCGTGCGCGGGTCGCCGTCGATCGCCGCGAAGGGCTGATGCCCCGGGTCGGACCCGCCGAACGCGTCGGCGAACGACGCGGCCGTCGACGCCGTCACCGCGCGGATGCCCCGGTAGGCGGCGACGGTCTGGTGCTCCTCGCCCGGGAACGGCAGCACGTCACCCGCGGCGCGCTGCTGGCGGAACGCCTCCCCGGCGGTCAGGGTCTGGCTGAGGTTGTCCCGCACGCCGCCGACGTTCCGCTCGGCGCGGCGCAGGCCGTCGGTCACCAGCCGCGGGCCGCCGGGCGAACCGCCGTCGCCGGTCAGGACGGTCGGTGTCGCCGGGTCGAGCTGGCCGGAGTCGATCAACGGGAGCAGGTTCTCCGGGCCGCCGCTCACCGTGGGCACGTCCTTTGTGGACGTCGCGGTGGCGAGCGGCACCGGCTGCCGCACCTCGTAGATCTCGAGGGGCCCGAACTCCGCCGCCTTGCCGATGCCGGGCGAGCCGGCCAGCCCTGCCCGCAGCGTCGCGATCGGCGGCGCGGTGTTCCGCTCCCGGTCGATGTCGTTGCGCAGCAGCAAGAACCGGTACCCGGACCGCGCGAGCAACGCGGCGAGCCCGGGATCACCGCGGCCGTCGGCGAGCGCCGCGTCGACCGAGTCCATCAGCCGGGTGTTGCCTTCGGATCCCAGCGGTACCTGGTTGCGGACCGCCCACGGGCTCTTCGCGATGGCCTGCGCGGGCTCGTCGACCGTACGGCCCCAGTCGTACTCGCCGAACCCGGTGGCCGGCAGCAGCAAGGTCCGCGCGTTCGGGTCGGCTTTGGCGACGTAGCCCATCGCGTCGTACCAGTAGCCGGGCACCTCGTCCCAGCCCGGCCCGGAGCGCAGGTTCAGCAGCCACGCGGGCGCGGCCATCACCAGCACCAGCAGCAGGCCGAGTGCGGGCCGCAGGAACCGGCGCGCGGACTTCACCCGGACCGGGCTCGAGATGCCGTGCACGAACGCCAGCATCAGCGGCAGCCGCAGCACCGGCTCGAACTTGTGCACGTTGCGCAGCGGTGCGAGCGGCCCGTCGAGCAGGTGCCGGACCTGCTCGGCCAGCGGGCTGTCGAGCGTGCCGACGTAGCCGATCGTCAGCAGCGTGAGGCCGGTGAGGACGCCCAGCACCAGGAAGCGCCGCTCCGGCAGGCCGCGCCGGGTCAGCCCGAGCAGGCCGACACCCGCGACGAGCCCGGTCGCCAGCATCAGCACGGGGTTGTCGATCAGCGACCAGCCGCCCGGCCACCACGGCGTGCCCTGCACGACGTAGGCGACCCACTGGTTGGTCCCACGCAGCACCTCGAACAGCGACATGGGCGCGGTCGTGTTCGTCGCGGACTCGATGTAGTCCAGGAACGGCAGGCTGTACTCGCCGAGCAGCAGCAGCGGCAGGATCCACCACAGTGTCGCGCCGACGACGAAGACGAACCACCACAGGACCAGTTCGACGTGGTGGCGCGTCCACTTGCGGGTCAGCAGCCACAGTCCCGGCAGGACCAGCGCCATCACGACCATCGCGCCGTTGACGCCGCCCATGCACAGCACGGCGACGGCGGACAGCCCGGCGGCGCGTCGCGGCGAGCCGATCGTCCCGGCCCGGACCAGCGGCACCAGCACCCACGGCAGCAGAACGGCGGGCAGCATCTCCGCGGACAGACCGCCGATTTCGGTCAGCATGCGCGGCGCGAGCGCGTACCCGAGCGCGCCGATCAGCCGCGTGCGCTCGCTGCCGAGCTTCATCGCCCGCGCCAGCAGCAGCGCGCCGCCGAACGCGGCCGAGAGCAGGACCGCGCCCCACAGCCGCTGGGCGACCCACGCCGGCATTCCGGCGGCCTGGCACAGCGCGAAGAACGGGCCCATCGGGAAGAGGTAGCCGTACGCCTGGTTCTGCAGCTCCCCCGCCGTGGCTTGCGGGTTCCACAGGTGCAGCGCGCGGCCGAGGAAGGCGAGCGGGTCGACGGCGAGGTCGAGCTTCGTGTCGAACGTCGTCTTCCCTGGCATCTGCAGGAACGACAACGTGGTCAGCGCCAGCACGATCCACGTGCTCGGCCGGCGGAAGAACGCACCCACCGAGAACTTCCGGGCACCCCCCGAGGGCGGGGCGTCGTCCCGGGACCGTTCGCGGGTGGCGGTTACCATCCGGTAGATACTAGGCCGAAACCTGGCTACGATGTGCCGACGATTTCCGCGGTCCCCGAAACTCCTGGGCAGGTGCGCCATTCCGGACGAACTGGTGGCGGACGGCTTCGCCGACGCATGGACCCTGGCCGAGCCGGTCAAGGGCTGGATGACGCGCGCGCAGGGCGAGGCGCTGTGGCAGGCCGCGCGCCGCCTCGAAAAGGGCGACGTCATCCTGGAAATCGGCAGCCACCAGGGCAGATCCACGATCGTCCTCGGCGCGGCGGCTCGCACGGTCGGCGCCACGGTGATCGCCGTCGACCCCTTCGTGGACGGCCGGCTGTTCGGCGGATCGCCGACGCGGCAGCTGTTCGAGCGCAACATCCGCCACGCCGGGCTGGACGACGTCGTCGAGCTCGTCGCCGGCTACAGCACGGAACTGCGTCCTGACTGGGACCGGCCCATACAGCTGCTTTACATCGACGGCAAGCACGACTACTGGACCTACACCGACGACCTGCGCTGGTCGGCGCACCTGCCGCCGGGCGCGGAAATCCTGGTCCACGACTGCTTTTCCTCGATCGGCGTCACGCTCGGCACGATCGCGAAGGTCCTCTTCGGACGCCGGTACGCCTATGTGGACCGGGCGACGTCGCTGGCGCGGTTCCGGCTGGCGCGACCGTCCACGGCGGACCGCGTGCGCGTGCTGGCGCAGCTGCCGTGGTTCCTGCGCAACGTCGGGATCAAGGTGCTGCTGCGCCTGCGGCTGCGGCCGGTGGCCCGGATCTTCGGCCACGACAGCCCGTACGACCCCTACTGAGTAACCGGTTTCCCGATCTCGACCTTCGCGACGCACACCGGCGCGCCCGGGCTCGACAGCTGGATTCCGATGTGGTCGAAGAGGCCGTCCACCGGCAGGTACAGCGAGTGCAGCCCGGCCTGGAACCACACCGGCGTCCGGTCCACCAGGCCCTCGCCGCCGTCGGAGGTGAAGTAGTCGATCTTCAGCAGGTGCCGGCCCAGTACCGGCGCGTCGAGCGGGACGCGCACCTGGGTCTCGCCGACCGTGTACCCGCAGTTCGGCACCGGCCCCTGGACCCCGTGGGATTCCGCGGCCACGCCGGTGATCAGGTGGGGCGTGCCGGTGGCGTCGAGCAGGTGCATCCGGTTGGTCGGCTGGTCGAAGTGGGTGCCAGGCACCAGACCGGCCACCCGGGACGCCTGCGAGTCCGCGCCGAACCACTCGTGGACCACATCGGAAGGCACGAAAGTGTCGTAGAAGACCAGATCTGGGTCCTCCGCGACGGCGGCCCGGACATTTCCGAGGTACTGCGTGGAATGGTCGAACCGCAGTGCGGGGGCGAGCCGGGAAAATCCCACCGCGGAACTGACGAGCAAAAGCACGCACGCGGCTAGCGCGATCGGCCGTTCACGCTTTCCGCCGGACGGCGCAACTTCACCGGGCGGCAGGAACGCGAACGCTCCACAAAGGGCGGCCACGAGCGCCAGCTCGGCGAGGTACCTCGGGTCGTCGCCGGCGGCCGGGCCGACTTCGCGCAGCCGCGTCAACGCCAGCAGCCCGACGTCCACGGCGAGCAGCAACCCGAGCAGCGCCCACGCCCGCCAGGCCCGGCGGCCGCTCACGCGCACCCCGGCGAAGAGCAGCGCCAGCGCCGCGCCGAACAGCAGGACCACGACCACGAACGGCGACGGCGCCCAGGTCGCGCCCGGACCGGGCCCGGACCACGGCCCGCCGGCCAGCCCGGGCAGGAAGGTGTCGCCGAGCATCCGGCCGGTCAGGTCGGCGACGGTCCCGGCGGTCATCGGCGTGCCGCCGGGGGCCACCTGGCTCGACGTCAGGGCGAGGTAGCCCACGATGAAGGCGCCGAGCAGCGCGGCGTGTCCCGCCCAGTAGCGCCACCGCTCCCGGAAGGACTGTCCGAGCAGGACGGTCACCCCCACCAGCAGCAGCGGGACCACCACGGCCTTCTCGTAAAACGCGAGGCCGAAGAGCGTCCACGCGAACGTGCCGATCCACCACCTCCCGCCCTCGCGCAGGTAGCGGACGTGCCAGTACAAGGCGCCGACGGCCGCCAGCACCACCGGGACGATCTGGATGCCGTACGCCCACCACAGCGTCGGAACCAGCAGCAGCGTCGAGGCCGTGAACACCGTGAACGGCACCAGGATCGCCCAGCGGCGGCCGAAGCAGCGCACCAGCAGGCACCAGAACAGCACCGTCGCGACGGCGCGCATCAGCAGCAGCGGCAGCACGAGCAGCGGGAAGTTCAGCGGCGCCCACCACGTCAGCACCGCCACGACGAAGAACCCGCCGGGCGTCAGGTGCCCGTGGTAGTCCTGGAAGAGGAAGCCGAGGTCGAACGGCCCGGCCACGGCGGCCCGGTAGGTCATGACGAAGTCGTCCTGCGCGAGGTTCCCGTGCAGCGCAGCCCAGGCGTGGAAAGCGAACGGCACGACGCCGGCGACGAACGCCGCCAGCACCAGGGCCGTGGGTCTCCGGAGCGCCCGCGGCGCCGGCTTTTCCGTCAGCTGCAGCACGGGTTCCTCACTTTTTGCACGCGGGTGGCTGGCACATGAGCGTGCTCAGTGCCTGGTAGAAGACGTCGGAGATCTTGCGCGGGTCGGGCGTGGTGAACGACTCGCCGCCGGTGGCGGCCGAAACCTGCTTCAGCTCGCTCGCGTCGATGTCGGGGCCGATGCCGATCCCGATCACCGGCAACGGTTTTCGCGGGTCCTGCAGCCGGCCCAGCTCGGCGAGCAGGCCGGGCAGCCCGACGGAGTCGCTGTCCTCGTTGCGGCCGTCGGTCATCACGACGACGACGTTGATCCGGCCGAGCTGCCAGTTCTGGCGGGCGTTCTGGTACGCCGCGAGGATCGAGTCGTACAGTCCGGTCGCGCCGCCGGCCTTCGGCTTGACCGCCTGCAGCGTCTGCACCCCGCCGCCGGCCAGCTGCTGCGAGATGGACCGCATCGGCAGCAGTTCCTTGTAGTCCTTGTCGCCGTCGAGCTTGGTCGAGAACAGCCACAGGCCGATTTCCGTCGTCGGCTTGAACAGCCCGAGGCCCTGCGTCGCGGCTTCCAGGGTGAGCGCCATCCGGCTGCGGCCGGTGCCGGGGACGGTGGCGGCCATCGAGCCGGACACGTCGAGCAGCACCTGGACGCGGGCGCTGAGGTTCGCCCCGGCCCACGCCTGCAGCACGCCGTACATCGCGTCCGGCGCGGGCGGCCCGGCCGGGCGTGGCGTGGCGTCCGTGCGGGTGTCGCGCGGCCGGTCGCCGAGCAGCTGCCCGCCCGGCGTCCGGAACCCGGCGTCGGCGAACGTCTTCGTCGCGGTCTGGTCGAGCAGGAGCCGCAGGAACCGCTCGGCCGCCGACCGCGAAGCCTCCGACGCCCGCGGCAGCACGACGTACGGGTAGTCGAAGCTCGGCACGCCGGCCGCCGGGTACGCGGCGACGAGCTTGCGCGCCAGCACGGACTGCTCCGACGCCGGCGACGCGGTGAACGGCTCCTTCACCGCCGACACCTTGCGGATCTCCTCGGTGAACGCGGCGGCGGGGTCGGGCGCGTCCTTCGTCAGCTGCTGCATGCCGATCAGCGCGGCGATCCCGGCCGGGTCGCGGCTCGGGTCGGGCAGGCCGACCGGGCTTCCCGTGAGGACGTCCGACCAGGACGGTGACTTCCCCGGCCAGCCGGCCTGTTTCGCGACCTCGTCGGTCAGGGCCAGCACGACCGGCGAGCTCGCCACCGACTGACCGGACTCCGGCAGGTTCCACGCGCCGCCGTCGCGGGCCTGGAGCAGCCAGCTGCTCGACTCCGGCACCCAGACGTCGGGGCCGTTCGCGCCGTTGGTTTCCAGCGCCGCCGCGGTGGCCGTCGACGCGGACGCCGTGACCTCGACGGTGTAGCAGTCCGGCCCGGGCACCGACCGGGCGAGCGTGGTGAGCACCGGCGCGACGTCCGGCGCCGCGGTGATGTGGACCGGGGTCGTGGTGTCGCAGCCGCCGGCGGCGAGGCGGTCGCGCAGGTAGTCGACGCCGAACCAGGCGAGCAGCGCGACCACGAGCAGCACGCTCAGGACGACGACCCGCGCGTCGATGCGCCGGGCCCGCGCCGGGTGTGCCGCCATGCACGTACCTTCCGTCGTGAAGTCCTGGCAGCTTGCCAGCCGGGTGAGCGGGAAGCCAGTACCGATAGCGGAAAGTCACCATCACCGCGTGATCCCGTGGTGAAGGAATTGCGCGGTGCGGCCGTCTTGGTGACGCTCGGAAACTGCGTAACATTTCTGCTTGACGCCCGTCCCACATGGGTAGAAGCACGATGGCGGATCGCGGAGACGATTTCGCCGTCCCCGAAACGGCGAACGGCACCGAACGGAGACGTAACCCGTGCGCACGATGTACGACGCGGTCACGGCCGCGAACATCCCCGCCGGCGCGCAGATGGTCGCGGGATACATCGACAAGATCAAACTCGAACCCTGGTCGGCCGCCGACTGGGCGCGCTTCCCCAGCGCGGTCAAGGTCACCATCGTCAAGAAAGCGAGCACGAACGACGGCCACGTGCTGGACGTCGAACCCGGCGACGCCAGCCCGGGCCAGGCGCCGGGCTGGGTCCGGATGCGCCGCGCGGCCGGCGCGGACCCGACGATCTACTGCAACCTCTCGACCTGGCCCTCGGTGCGGTCGGCGTTCTCGTCGGCCGGCGTCGCCGAGCCGCACTACTGGATCGCCCACTACAACGGCGATCCCGCGATCCCCGCCGGTGCGGTCGCCAAGCAGTACCGCGGGGACGTCGCCCCGGGCTACGACGTCTCGTCCGTCGCCGACTACTGGCCCGGAGTGGACGGCAACGGATCCGCCTCGACTGGAGTGGAGATCATGGAGCGCATCACCGTCACCCCGCCCAACGCCGACCAGAACACGGTGCGGGTGTTCCTGTCCGGCAGCCCCGGCGCGGCGGTCGTCATCCGGCCGCGGCTCGGCGGTGACGGCTTCTCGACAGCGATGTGGGTCGGCGACATCTTCGCCTGGGGCAACGACCACCAGGGCGTCGGCCACAACCCGACGCAGATCGCCGGCTACGACAACAAGCTGACGTCGCACCGGCGCTACGACCTGCCGGGCGCGGTGTGGGCGGACATCAACTACAGCGCGGCCGAACCGTTCGAGATCGACATCGTCGGGTAGCACGGGTCCGGGGCCGTTCCGCGTGTCGGCGGCCCCGGGCTCCCCGCCGCGCTGGCAGGATCGCGGCATGGAACACGTGCTCGGCATCGGTGGGTACTTCATCCGCGCGGCGGACCCGGCGGCCCTGGGTGCCTGGTACCGCGACAGCCTCGGCCTCGGCGCCGACGAGCACGGCCTGTGGCAGCAGGGGCCGGGCCCCACGGTCTTCGCGCCGTTCGATTCCGGGACCGACTACTTCGGCGCCCGGTCCCAGCAGACCATGCTCAACTTCCGGGTCCGCGACCTCGACGCGATGCTCGCCCAGCTCCGCGAGCTCGGCGCCGACGTCGCCGAGGAGACCCAGGACATGGACGGCGTCGGCCGGTTCGGCTGGGTCACCGATCCCGAGGGCAACCGCGTCGAGCTGTGGCAACCCGCCTGACGCGGGCCGGGTCAGTGCTTGGGGCTGAGCCGCGGCCGGCCTCAGGCGGGCGGGAGCGCGCGGCACAGCGCGTCCACCGCCGCCGGGTAGGCGTGTTCCGGCGGAGTCGCGTACCCGACCACCAGTCCGTCCATTATGGACATCCCACTGTCCGGGTGTCGAAAGTCAGCCAGGCCGTCCAGCGCGAGCCCTTGCCACGCCGCGGCTTTCACCACCGACGGCTCGGTGCCGGGTGGCAGCCGCAGCACCGCGTGCAGGCCCGCGGCGATGCCGGTCGGCGCCACGTGCGGTGCCCGCTCGGCCAGCGCCTCGACGAGGAGGTCGCGGCGGCGCCGGTACCGCTGGCGCATGCGCCGGATGTGCTTGTCGTACGGACCGGAATCCAGGAACTCCGCCAGCGTCAGCTGATCCAGCACGCCCGCCCACGCCTCGCGCTCCCCCTTCACCGCCAGCACGGCGTCCACCATCCTCTCCGGCAGCACCAGCCACCCGAGCCGCAGCGCGGGTGACAGGCTCTTGCTCACCGAGCCGACGTAGACGACGTGCTCGGGGTCGAGGCCCTGGACCGCACCGACCGGCTTGCGGTCGTAGCGGAACTCGCCGTCGTAGTCGTCCTCGATGAGCACGCCGCCGGTCGCGCGGACGTGGTCGACCACCGCGGTGCGGCGGTCGTGGTGCAGCGGGCCGCCGGTCGGGAACTGGTGCGCGGGCGTCAGCAGCACCGCCGGCACGTCCAGCTCCGAGACGCGGGCGCCTTTTTCGTCCAGGGCAAGGGGAATCGTCTCGACGCCGGCCGCGTCGAGGATCGAACGGTGGAACGCGAGCCCGTACGCTTCGACGGCGAGCGGGCCGGGCACCACCGCCGGGAACAGCAGCCGCAGCGCGTGCGCGAACCCCGAGCACACGACGATCCGCTCCGGCGATGTCCGCACGCCGCGCGCCCGCGCGAGGTAGCCGGCCAGGGCCTCCCGCAGTTCACGCCGACCGCGCGGATCTCCGGGCCCGAAGGCGTCGTGCGGGGCGACGGTCAGCGCGCGCCGGGCCGCGGCGAGCCATTCGGGACGCGGGAACGACGTCGCGTCCGGCTGGCCCTGCCGCAGGTTGTACCGCGGCGCCGGAGGACCCGGGGACTTCTTCGGCGTCCGGGCCGCGGGGAGCGGTTCGGCCCGCGGGGCGACGCGGGTGCCGGAGCCCTGGACGGCGGTCAGCCAGCCCTCGGCGACCAGTTCGGCGTAGGCGTCCGCGACGGTGTTGCGGGCCAGCCCCAGGTCGGCGGCCAGCGACCGGTAGGGCGGCAGCCGGGTGCCCGGGACGAGCCGTCCGGTGCGGACGGCGTCGCGCAGCGCGGTGATGAGCGCGGCCCGTTTGCTCCCGGTGCCCGCCAGCTCCAGGTGGAGGTCGACTCCGGAATTGACCCACGAATCTGCCACGGAAATGCACCCTACACGGAGGTCAACCGCGTCCTAGATTTCTGGTCATGACGAACTCCCGCCTCACCTTCGCCAAGTCCGCCCCGAAGGCCTTCAAGGCTCTGATCGGCTTCGACGCCGCCGCCCGCGCCGGCCTCGACCCCGCGCTGGTCGAGCTGGTCCAGATCCGCGCGTCGCAGCTCAACCGCTGTGCCTACTGCCTGCACATGCACAACTCGGACGCCCGCAAGGCCGGCGAGAGCGAGGAGCGGCTGCACATGGTGGCCGTGTGGCCCGAAGCCGGTCACTTCTTCAGCGAGAAGGAGCAGACGGCGCTGGCCCTGACCGAGGCCGTCACGCTCATCGCCGGCGGCGTCCCCGACGACGTCTACGCCCGGGCCGCCGGTCAATTCGGCGAGGAAGAGCTCGCGCAGCTGCTCGCGCTGATCTTCACCATCAACACGTGGAACCGCATCGCCATCACCACGGCGAAGGTGCCCGGCACGGACGAGCGGGTGGCCCGGTGACCCGCCGGCCGGGCGCGGTGCTCGCGCTGCTGGCGTTCGCGCAGCTGATCATTTCCCTCGACTACAACATCGTGTACGTGGCGCTGCCGGACATCGGCCGCGAGCTCGGCTTCTCCGCCCAGAGCCTGCAGTGGGTGGTGAGCGCGTACGCCGTGGCGTTCGGCGGGTTCCTCCTGCTGGGCGGCCGGGCGTGCGACCTGTTCGGCCCGCGCCGGGTGTTCGCCCTCGGGTGCGCGCTCTACGCCGGGTCGTCGCTGGCGGGCGGGCTGGCCGGCGGCCCCGGCCTGCTCGTCGGCGCCCGGGCGGGGCAGGGCCTGGGCGGAGCATTGCTCTTCCCCGCGACGCTGACGCTGGTCAGCACGCTGTTCGCGGCCGGCCGCGACCGCAACCGCGCGTTCGCGGTGTGGGGTACCGCGGGCGGCAGCGGGATGATCCTCGGCTCGCTGCTCGGCGGCGTCCTGACGCAGACGTCCGGCTGGGCGGCGGTGTTCTTCGTGAACGTCCCGCCGGCCGCGGCCGCCGCGGTGCTCGCGTTCGCGCTCCTGCCCGCCGGCCCGGCGCGGGTGCCCGGCCGCCGGTTCGATCTGCCCGGCGCGCTGACCGCGACGCTCGGGACGACGTCCGTGGTGTTCGCCCTGGTCGAGGGCCCGGAGCTGGGCTGGACTTCGGCGGTCGTCCTGGGTGCTGCCTTCGCCGGAGCTGGGCTGCTGGCCGCGTTCGCCGTGATCGAGCGCCGAGGCCGCGACCCGCTGCTGCCGTTGCGACTGCTGCGGGAGCGCAACCTCGGCACCGGCGTGGTCGTGACGTTCCTCTACATGGGCACGTTCGGGACGCTGCTGTACTTCCTCACCGCGTACTTCCAGGGCGTGCACGGCTACAGCGCGCTGGCGACCGGGCTGGCGTTCGGCGTGCCGATGGTCGCGATCGCGGCGGGTTCGCAGGCGGCGGGCCGCCTGGCCACTCGCTACGGCATGCGTCCGACGCTGGTGGCCAGTCTGGCGGGTCGGCGGCGCCGGGGCGGTGTTGCTGAGGCTGTCGATGACTTCGGAGGCGTCGTACCTGGCGTTGGTCCCGGCGCTGGTCGTGCTGGGGCTGGGCCAGGGAGCGGGGTACACGCTGATGTTCGGTGCGGCGGCGGCCGGGATTCCGGTGTCCGCGCAGGGAATCGCGTCCGGAGTGGCGTCGACGGCCCAGCAGGTCGGCGGGACGGTGGGCCTGGCGGTGTTCGTGGCGGTGGCCAACGCGGGCACCGACGAACTCACCGGTCTCCGCACGGCGGTCCTGCTGGCGGCAGCGGGAATCGCGGTGACGGCCCTGGCCGCACTCCGCTTCAGCGGCACTCCCCGGCCCGCGCCGCTCCCGGCTTGAGCAGAAGCGCCCCAATGTGGCCTTGGTTGCGTTCAACGCACCCAAGGCGGCCTTCGGTGCGTTGAATGGTATTTCTTCCGTTTGGTTGCGGGG
>NZ_JBFBAG010000079.1:0-35956 GCF_040682155.1 Amycolatopsis sp. NPDC051371 | reverse complement strand
TCCAGCCGCTCGTTCGGCGGCAGGCCACCGTTTTCGTACGCGTACGAACGGTGGGTCAGCGACAGCTCGAGCAGCTCGGGGTCGAGTGTGACCCCCACTCACGACCTCAGCCTAGAACCTCGTGCAGGCACAGCACATTGCCTTCGGAGTCGGTGAACCAGGCGGCCCGCTCGTTCCCCACTTCCGCGATGTGGTCGACGGTCTTCAGACCCTCCATCTCGAAGTCCTGGAACCGCACCCCGCGGTCTTCCAAGGTTCTGACCTCGGACGAAAGGTCCGAGACCTCGAAGCTCAACGCCGTGTTCTCGCTCTGCGCACCCGCCGGCATGGTCCGGAGCCCGATGGCGCCCGCGCCCGCCGCGAAGTACAGCGTTCCGTCTTCACCCTTCCCGGTCTGCTTCAGGCCCAGGGAGTCCGTATAGAAGTGGCCGGCGCGTTCGCTGTCGGTCACCGGGAGCATCGTCGTGATGGTCGATTCGGTCAGCATGGTTCCCATGGTGCGCCACGAAGCGCACCGCAGTGACCTCGACTTTTTCACCGTCAGGCGTTGAACGCGCGCAGTGTCCGCATCGCTTCCGCGAGTGCCGGCGCGTCGTCACCCAGCGGGGTCAGCACGATGCGGCGCAGGATCTCCGCCGCCGCCTCACGCGCCTTGTTCGCCATGTCGAGGCCGTGGTCGGTGAGCGCCGCGAACGTGACGCGGCGGTCGTCCGGGCTCGGGACGCGGCAGATCAGGTCGGCCGCCACCAGGCGGTCGGCCACCTTCGTGAAGCCGCCGCTGGACAGCGCCGCCTCGGTGGCCAGCTTGGTCATCGGCATCCGGTGGTCGGGCGAGCGGACCAGCCGCAGCAGGATGTCGAACGACGCCGGCGCGAGCCCGAGGCGGTCGGCGATCTCGCCCATCAGCTTGTCCTGCGTGGCCAGGTAGCCCTCGATGACCAGGCCCCACCACGTGACGATCTCGTCGTCGTCGGTCTTCGGATCCACCGGGTCAGCCTACCGGAAAGTCTGTACGGAATATATCTTGCTCGCGAGAGGTTCTGGGGTTACCTTGAATCCAGGAGGCAACCATGGCGATCAAGACGTCCGGCCTGCACCACGTCACCGCGATCGGCGGCGACCCGCAGCGCAATGCCGACTTCTACCTGCGGACCCTGGGCCTGCGGCTGGTGAAGACCACCGTGAACTTCGACGACCCGGGCACCTACCACCTCTACTACGGCGACAGCGCCGGCAAGCCGGGCTCGCTGATGACCTTCTTCCCGTGGCCCGACGCGCCGAGCGGCCGCCACGGCACCGGCCAGGCCACGACGACGTCGTTCTCGATCCCCGAGGCCTCGATCGGCTGGTGGAAGCAGCACCTCGCCGCGAACAAGATCGAGACCGGCGAGATCCGCAACGCCGACAACGAAGAGACGCTCACGTTCCGCGATCCCGACGGCCTGAAGCTCGCCCTCGTCGCGCACCCGCAGGGCGACCCGCGCGACCCGTGGGACACCGAGCTGGTCCCGGCCGAGCACGCGGTCCGCGGCCTGCACTCCGTGACGCTCTCCGTGACGAAGGAAGACGCGACCGCCGGCATGCTCACCGACGGCCTCGGCCTCAGCTTCGCCACCCAGGACCGCAATCGCTTGCGCTTCTCGGCCGGCGAAGGCGGCCCGGGCGCGCTCGTCGACGTCCTCGTGACGCCGGACGCGCCGCGCGGGCTGGTCGCCGCGGGCACCGTGCACCACGTCGCCTGGCGCGCGCCGGACGAGGACACCCAGAAGGCCTGGCGCGAAGAGCTCGTCGACCAGGGCGTGCACGTCACGTCCATCCTGGACCGCCAGTACTTCCGCTCGATCTACTTCCGCGAGCCGGGCGGCACGCTCCTGGAGGTCGCGACCGACGAACCCGGGTTCGCGATCGACGAGCCGCTGCTGGAGCTGGGCCGCGCGCTCAAGCTGCCGCCGTGGCTGGAGCCGCGCCGCGAAGAGATCCAGCACATGCTGCCCGAGCTGAACCTCCCCGCCGAGAACAACCCGGAGCTGTCATGACGCTGGAGCACAAGTACGTCGAGGGTTCGCCGGACGCGCCGCTGCTGCTCCTGCTGCACGGCACCGGCGGCAGCTCCGACGACCTGCTCGGCCTGGCGCGCGAGCTGAGCCCGGACTCCGCCGTGCTGGCGCCGGCCGGCCCGGTGTCGGAGTACGGCGCCGCGCGCTGGTTCCGGCGGCTCGCCGAGGGCGTGTTCGACCACGAAGACGTCGTGAAGCGCGCGAACGAGCTCGCGGACTTCGTCCTCGAGGCCCGGGAGAAGTACGGGCTGGGCGACCGGCGGCTGGTCGCCGTCGGCTTCTCGAACGGCGCCAACATCGCGGCCGCGGTGACCCTGCTGCGGCCCGACGTCGTGCGCGAAGCCGCGCTGTTCGCGGCGATGTCGCCGGTCCCGGACCCGCCGTCGCACGACCTGTCCGGCTCCCGCGTCTTCCTGGCCAACGGCGAACGCGACCCGATGGCGCCCCTGGCGTCCACGGAGGAGCTGATCCGGCTGCTGCGCGAGCGCGGTGCCGACGTCGTCACGCAGCGCCACCCCGGCGGGCACCAGATCACCGTGGACGGCGTCCGCGCAGCCGCGAAGTGGATCACGCCCTGACGTTTGTACGGAGCGTATATCGGCTCGCCCTACGATCGGGTGATGACTAACGAGGCACTACAGCGTGCTACGAAACTGCTGGACGCCGCCATCCTCGCCGACGGGCACAACGACCTGCCCTGGGAGCTGCGGCAGCACGGCGGCCCGAACCCGGTCGAGGCGGCCGCGTCGCTCGACCTGACCGTCCGGCAGCCGGCTCTGCACACCGACTTCCCGAAGCTCGCCGACGGGAAGCTCGGCATGCAGTTCTGGTCGGTGTACGTGCCCTGCGAGTTCGAAGGCCACAGTGCCGTCACCGCCGTCCTCGAGCAGATCGAGGTCGTGCACCAGCTGGCCGAGCGCTACCCCGACCGGCTCCGGCTGGCCGACACCGCCGACGAGGCCGAGGCCGCGTTCGCCGACGGCCGGATCGCGTCGCTGCTGGGTGCCGAGGGCGGCCACAGCATCGCCGAGTCGCTCGGCGTGCTGCGGATCCTGCGCCGCCTCGGCGTCCGGTACATGACGCTGACGCACAACTTCAACACCACCTGGGCCGACTCGGGCACCGACGAACCCGAACACGGTGGGCTCACCGAGTTCGGCCGCGACGTCGTGCGCGAGATGAACAAGATCGGGATGATGGTCGACCTCTCGCACGTCGCGCCGTCGACGATGCGGGCGGCGATCGAGGTCAGCTCGGCGCCGGTGATCTTCAGCCACTCCTCGTGCCTCGCGGTCAACGACCACCCGCGCAACATCCCGGACGACGTCCTCGCGCTGCTGCCCGGCAACGGCGGCGTCGCGATGACCACGTTCGTGCCGGCGTTCATCTCGCCGAAGGTCACCGCGTGGGACCAGGAGCTGAAGGCCGCCATGGAGGCCGCCGGCCAGGAGTACCGGAACCTGGCCCAGCGCGGGGAGTTCGTGAAGGAGTGGGACGGCCCGGTCAAGCCGAAGGCCACCGTCGACGACGTCGTCGCGCACGTGGAGCACGCCCGCGAGGTCGCCGGGATCGACCACATCGGCCTCGGCGGCGACTACGACGGCGTCGGCACGCTGCCGGAGGGCCTGGAGGACACGTCCAAGTACCCGGTGCTGTTCGCGGCGCTGCTCGAGCGCGGGTGGAGTGACGAAGACTGCGTGAAGCTGGCCGGGAAGAACACGCTCCGCGTGCTGCGGGAGGTCGACGGCTTCGCCCGTTAGGGGGTTTGGCACGGCGCTCCCCGCGCGCCGGACGGACACTGTGTTCATGACGCACGCGCGCGGGGGCGCGGCCGACCGCCCCACCGGCCCCACCAGTCACGACCTGCCCGGAACCAGCGGCCCGGGCCACCACGACCTGCCCGGGAACGAGGTGCCCGAGGGCGCCCTCGAGCCCGCCGAGCTGCGTGCCGGCGACGTCCGGCCCGGCGCCGAGGAGGTCACGCCGGTGCGCCCGGCGCCGGCCAGGCCCGCGTCCGCGACCAAGAAGCCCCGGCCGACGCGGATCAGCGGCACCTGGGTCGCCGTCATCGCCGGCCTGGTCGTGCTGATCGTGCTGCTGGTGTTCATCCTGCAGAACCTGGACTCGGTGACCGTGCACTTCTTCGGCGCCGAAGGCAGCCTGCCGCTCGCGATCGCGATGCTGTTCTCGGCCATCGGCGGCGCGGCGCTGGTCGCGCTGATCGGCGGCGCCCGGATCATGCAGCTGCGGAAGCAGGCGCGCCGCCGCTAGACGATGATCGACGTCATCGTCAGCACCTGCGCGCAAACGTTTTCGTCGCCTGTTGTCCGGACGCGGCCGACGTCGGCGGCGGTGCGAGTGCAGAGCCGCCAGAACGTGTCCAGGTCCGTGGTCACGGTGGCCAGCGGCGTACGTGACGGCGGCGCGCCGCGGTCCAGGACCCAGCCGTCGCGCTCGCGGCGGGCGTACCACTTGCCGGCGCCGGTGACCGTGTAACCCACTTGCTTGCCGACCCGCGCGTCGACGTCGCGCAGGGTGTGCGGCAGCGCGCGGACGAACGTGTCGGCGATCGGCTCGGCGTACTCGGCTTCCAGCGGCGTGTGCTCCAGCGCTTCGCGGATCTGCACGTGGTGGACCCAGAACTCCGAATAGTCGCGGGCCGCGTCGAGCCAGCGCGGCGCCGGCTCGTCGCCTGCCCAAGTCACGGGCTCGCCGAGAACGTCGAGGTCCAGCTTCGCCCAGTATTCGGTCGTCTGACTCATGAACTCGTACATCATCGTGAGCAGGACGTCCGTCGAGAGCCGGCGGCAGGCGACGACCCACTCCTCGTTGATCCGGTCGATGAAGCGGGGGAAGGGCTCACCCGGGCGGGGGGCATCGGACGCGTGCCCGTCGCGGCCGCGGGACAGCCGGCCGACCTTGTCGCCGAGCAGGTGAGCGGCGATGTCCTTGACCGTCCAGCCGGCGCACAGGGTCGGACGCTGCCAGTCTTCGTCGGTCAGCGCGCCGAGCAGCGTCATCAGCGCTTGTTCCTCCTTGGAGAAGTACGGGAGGACGTCGATCGGCGGGCCCCAGCGCGTCGGACTCATGCCGCCCATAATGCCGGTCGTCACACCACCGTTCGGCCTACCCGCAGGTAGCATCAGCGCGGAAGCAGAGGGGAGTCCACCGGTGAACGCAGAGCGACCGAACGGCCGGGGCACCGGCGACGAGGTGGCCGACCTGGCGCGGCGCGCCGGGCAGCTGGCGGGCTGGGCCGCGCGAACCGGGTTCGCGCTCGGGCGCAGGCTCCCCGGCGTCGAGACCGCCGAACGCGGCGTGCGGCAGGTCGAGCGCCAGCTGCTGGCCGAGCTGCGCCGCCGCCTCGACGAGGTCGACGACCCCTACCACGCGGCGCTCACGGCGGCGTCCGCGATGAACCGCCCGGCGGTACCCGGGAAGGTGGAAGCCACCGTCACGCTGGTGCCCGCGCGCGACAACCACGCCGAGCCGCTGCGCGCCGCGATGGCCGAGCTGCTCAACCACTCCATCGGCTTCGGCCGCGAGCGAGCCCGCGAATACTTCTACGCGATCATCCTGCGCCAGCTCACGCCGGACGAGGCCCGCATTCTCTCCGCGCTGTCGGACGGCTCGCCGTTCCCCGTGATCGACGTCGTCGAGCGGACCGGCCTCGGCAGCAGCGGGCGCGTCGCGCTGCGCAACGCGTCGACGGTCGGCAAGGCGGCCGGGGTGTCGCTGCCCGACCAGGTGCCCGGGTACGTCACGCGGCTGATCGGGCTGGGCCTGGTGGACCTCGACGAAGAGGTGCCGTCGCTGGAGACGCAGTACGAGATCCTGCTGACCGATGAGACCGTGCGCGACGCGGAGAAGCACGTGAAACGCGCGAAGTACGTCCGGCGGACGATCCACGTCTCGCGCCTCGGGGCGCAGTTCTGGCAGGCCTGCGACCCCGCTTTTCAACCACGCAGCTTCGGTTAGCCGGATGGGGTCGTTCCTCGCCGGCATCGTCGCCGACTTCGCGCAGCACTGGCCCCTCTACGTCTCGATCCCGGTCGTCGCCGCACTGATCGGCTACGGCACCAAGCTCGTCGCGATCCGGATGATGTTCCAGCCCGTGGAGTTCATCGGCGTCAAGCCGTTCCTCGGCTGGCAGGGCATCGTGCCCAAGCGCGCGGCGCGGATGGCGAGCATCGCCTGCGACACGATGACCGAGCAGCTGATCAAGCCGGCCGAGGTCGTCGCGCGGCTGGACGCCGGCCGGATCGCCAAGGAGATCGAGAAACCGCTGCTCGCGGGCGTCGAGGACATCGTCCGCGAGGTGGCCGGGCACTACCAGCCGGGGCTGTGGGAGTCGCTGCCGGTGCGGGTCCAGCGGCTGGTGATCGAGCGCGTCCAGCACGAGTCGCCGCGGATGGTCGCGGCCGTGCTCGACCTCATCAAGTCCGATGTGGACAGTGTGTTCGACCTCAAGGGCATGGTGGTCACCAGCCTGGTCAAGGACAAGCGGCTGCTCAACCGGATCTTCCAGGAGGCGGGCGCGAAGGAGTTCAAGTTCATCGCCCGCTCCGGCCTGGTCTTCGGCGGCGCGATCGGCGTGATCCAGATGGTCGCCTGGATCCTGTTCAAGTTCCCGCTCATCATGCCGCTGTTCGGCCTGTTCACCGGCTGGTTCACCGACTGGCTGGCGCTGCGGATGATCTTCTACCCGATCGAGCCGCGCAAGTACTTCGGCGTCACGTGGCAGGGGCTGTTCCTGAAGCGGCGCGCGGAGGTCGCGGAGGCGTACGGTTCGCTGATCGCCCAGGAGATCATCACCCCGCACAACGTCATCGAGGCGATCCTGCACGGGCCGTTGTCCGACCGGGTGCTGGCGCTGATCCAGCGTCAGCTCGACCGGGAGCTGGGGAGCGTCGCGAGGCCGCTGCTGGTGTTCGCGGTGGGCAGCCGGAAGTACCAGGACGTGAAGCTGGCGATCGCGGAGCAGATCATGAACCGGCTGCCGGAGACGATGCGGTACATCGAGGACTACGCGACCGACGCGATGGACATCCGCAACGTGCTGGTGTCGAAGATGAAGGAACTGTCACCGCACGAGTTCGAGCGCCTGCTGCGCCCGGCTTTCGAGCAGGACGAGTGGATCCTGATCGCGACCGGTGCGGTGCTGGGCTTCGCGGTCGGTGAAGGTCAAGTGCTCTTGCTGGAGCACCTGGCGGCCTAGGCGCCGGCCACGGTGGACGGCTGACCGGGCGAGCAAGTCCACCCGAACGGCCGTACACCTGGACGTATCCCCGCGCTCACCTCGCGCCTCTACTCTGCGTCAGGACGACGACGGGCGGGGGAGCCCATGCCTCAACCAGCCGAACCGTGGCAGCAGGAGATCCGCCTGGCGATGACGATGGTGGGCGGCGCCAGCCTCGCCATCTGGATGGGCGGGGTCGCCACCGAGACGTCGCAGCTGCTGCGCGAGTCCCGGGGTGATGCCGAACCCGGGCTCTACCGCCGGCTGCTCGACCTCCTGCGCGCGTCGGTGTCGATCGACGTGCTCACCGGGACCAGTGCCGGCGGGGTCAACGCCGCCTGCCTCGGGCTGGCCGAGGCCTTCGGCTCCACGCCGGAGGTGCTGCGGGACACCTGGATCGAGATCGGCTCGCTGGAGAACCTCGTGCGCGACCCGGCCGAGGCGCAGCCGCGGTCCATTCTCGACGGGGACCGCGTGCTGCTCGGCGACCTCGAGCGGGCGCTGCACCGGATCACCGACGCCGGTGCCGCGCCCGTCGAGCCGCCGGACATCACCGTGCTGCTCACCGGGACCATGATCGACGGCGAGACCACCCGGTTCGACGACGCGCTCGGGAACCTCGTGCGGGACACCGAACACCGCATGCTCTTCCGCTTCGACGGTCCACTGTGGACGCAAGGCGTGCAGGGCCCGCTGGCGCTCGCCGCGCGCTCGACGGCGTCGTTCCCGGGTGCCTTCGAGCTGTCGCGGATGCCGATCGGCGCCGACGGCACCGACGAGCTGCACCCCGACATGACCGCCTACACCGACCTGACCCGGTCGCACTGGCTCACCGACGGCGGGGTGCTGCTCAACAAGCCGCTGCGGCCGGCGCTGCGGGAGATCTTCGAACGCCCGTCGCATGCGGACGTCCGGCGCCTGCTGCTCTACGTCGTGCCGACCGGCGAACGGGAGGCGACCGAGATCGCCTGCGACGCGGCGAACCCGCCGTTGCTGTCGAACGCGATGAGCAAGGTCGTCTCGACGGTGATGAGCCAGTCGATCAGCGCCGAGCTGGAGGACCTGACCCGGCACAACGACGCCGTCGTCCGGACCCGCGACACCCGCGTCTCGCTGGCGGCGCTCGGCTTGCGCGGCGGTCCGGAGTGCCTGGTCGACCGGGGGATCGCCACTTCGTACCTGGACCGGCGGACGGCCGAGGACGCGGCCGAGCTGGTCCGGGTCGCCACCCGCCGGTACGCACTGTCCGATGTGGACACCGAGGACCGGGAGTGGGCCTCGGGGATGTCGCAGCAGCTGCGCACGGTCGCGGTGGCCGGGCTGAGCAGCGGCATCCCGCCGGAGCCGCCGTCGACGAGCATGACCGTGGCGAACCTCGTCGCGTACCGCACGAGCGCGCTCGACGACGCCGTGGCGACCGGGTTGCAGCTGATCAACGCCGGGTTCCGGCTCGGCCCCGACCCGACGCAGGCGAAGGAGCTCAACGCCGCGCGGGCGGGGCTGCACGCGGCGCGCAAGAAGTCCGCCCGGGGTGTGCGGCTGGCGCAGTGGGTCGCGGCGCACGACGGACCCGGCGCGAGCAGCACGCTCGACGTCTGGATCCGCGAGCTGGCCGAGGAGTGGGCCGGGCTCGGCCGCTCGGACGTCGTCGCGCAGGCCTGGCCGATGGTCGTGACGGCGTTGCGGGCCGCGACGCCCGCGCTGCGGACCCTGAGCGACGAGTCCCCCGGCACGGTCAAGACGCTGCTCGACTGGCTGGACCTGCCCGACGGCGGTGACGACGTCGTCCAGGCGCGGCTGCTCGGGCTGCACGTCGCGACGCGGGGACTGCTCGCGCAGGCGCCGTCGGTCGACCAGCGGGTCGAGCTCGTGCAGGTCAGCGCCGATTCGCGGACGCTGCTGGACCTCAAGCGCCGCCGGTCGGGGGACAAGCTGACCGGCTTGCAGGCCGACTACTTCGGCGCGTTCTACAAGTCGTCGTGGCGCGCCAATGACTGGATGTGGGGCCGCGTCGACGGCGCCGGCTGGCTGGTCCAGTGCCTGCTCGACCCGCGGCGGCTGGAGACCCTGCGCGACCTCGTCGGGGCGGAAACCTTCCGCGACGAGCTGGCCGCCGCGCTGAAACCGATCTGGCGCGGGCCCGGCCGGGACGACAACGCCGAGCCCGCCGAGGTGGGGGAGCTGACCGGTCAGCTCGACGCCGAACTGGCGTTCCTCGGGCTGGACTCGGTTCTGAACGCGGTGGACTTCGCCACCGAGCGGCCGGTCAGCATGCCGGTGACGGCGATGGTGCTGGCCCGCACGCGCCAGGCGGAGATCGCCGCGGAGGAACTGCCGGTCGTCGCGACGCAGGCGGCCGCCGACGTCAAGGTGAGCGGCTGCAGCGGCGCCGCGTCGGCCGGGTTCCGGGCGCGGGCCGCGCAGCCGATCGCCGACGCGGCCGCTGCCCAGCGCGTATTCCAGGCGTGCCAGGTGTCGGCGGAGAAGCTCGCGGGCGAGCAGGGCACGGCGCAGCTCACGCGGACGCTGGTCAAGCTGGGCGCCGCGACGGTCAACGCGGGGACGGTGGCGTTCCACCTGCCCGGCGGCTGGCCCCGGACGGTCGCGGGCATCCTGCGGACGGTGGCCCGCAGCACGGCGAAGGTGACGCAGAGCGCGTCCAAGCTGGGCACGCCGGGTTCGCTGGCGGCGGGCGTCCTGGCGCTGCTGGCCGGCCTGGTGATCGGCGACAGCGGCGGCGCGATCCTGCAGTGGATCGGCCTCCCGGTGCTGGCGGGCGCGGTCATCTACCTCGCGACGGCGTTGCTGACGATGGGCCGCACCGCGCGCCGGCTGTTCGCGGTGCTGGGCGTGCTGGTCGTCGCGGCGCTGCTGCTGGCGTCGTTCCTGCCCCCGGTCGCGCAGCCGTTCTTCGGCTGGCTGGGGAGCGTGGTGGCGGGCTGGCGCCGGGGCGAGGGCGCGGTGTGGTGGCTCGTGGTGTCCGGCCTGCTGATCCTGCCGGCCGTCGTGATGCCGGTGAGCGGGATCTGGCGGCGCCTCCGGAGCCGGCGCGGCGTCTGACCGGACGACTCGCCGTCGCCGGACCCCCTGGCCGTGGCGTGTCCGGGAGCGCGCGCCGCTCGTGCGGACTCGTGCGGAATACGGCCCGTCGCCTTGCGATCACGGCCCCGAAGGTTCATGGTGCGAAGAGGTCGCGAGCCACGGGCACGCGGCCCGGCCGCGCGTATGCCCCGGGACCGTCCCCTTCAAACATGTTTGTGGGACTGCTCACCGGGTACTCCGCGTCGTCCCAGGTCATTGCGGGGTCCGTGAGCTGGGTCGCTGGCAGGGCGAAAATTCTCTGTTACGTTTCCTGAGTATGTCCGTAACGCACTTGATCGAATCGCCGACCAAGGCGGACGGCGCGGAGCTGTGGAGAATCGCGCGCGATTCCGCCAAGCTCGATCTCAACTCGCCGTACGCATACATGCTGTGGTGCCGCGATTTCGCCGAGACATCGGTGGTCGCGCGCGAAGACGGCAAGGCGGTCGGATTCATCACCGGCTACCGCCGGGCGGAAGACCCCGAGGTCGGGTTCGTCTGGCAGGTCGCGGTCGACGCGTCGCAGCGGGGAAAGGGCCTGGCCGGCACGCTGCTGGACGCTCTGTACACGCGGCTCGTCGCCGCCGGGGTGCGTTACCTCGAGACCACCATCACCCCGGACAACGAGGCGTCCATCCGGCTGTTCACGTCGTTCGCGAAGCGCTGGAACACCGCGGTGGAAACCAGTGTGCTGTTCGACGGAGCGGATTTCCCCGAAGCCGGGCACCTCGCCGAAGAGCTATACCGCATCGGCCCGCTCACGGCACGCAAAGATCCGGGCGAGTAGGAGAAAAGAAACGTCATGAGCATCTTCGAAGAGCTCGAATCCGAGGTCCGCAGCTACAGCCGCGGCTGGCCGGTCGTGTTCGACCGCGCCCAGGGCAGCCATCTCTACGACGAGAGCGGAAAGTCCTACCTGGACTTCTTCGCCGGAGCCGGCGCGCTGAACTACGGGCACAACAACCCGCGGCTCAAGCAGGCGCTGATCGACTACATCCAGCGCGACGGCGTCACCCACGCGCTCGACATGTACACCGTGGCCAAGCGCGACTTCCTGCAGACCTTCCGCGACAAGATCCTCGACCCGCGCGACCTGAACTACAAGGTCGTGTTCCCCGGTCCGGGCGGCGCGAACGCCGTCGAGGCCGCGCTGAAGCTGGCGCGCAAGGTGACCGGCAAGGAATCGGTCATCAACTTCACCAACGCCTTCCACGGCATGACGCTGGGCGCGCTGTCGGTCACCGGCAACTCGATGAAGCGCGGCGGCGCCGGCGTCCCGCTGGTGCACGCCACCCCGATGCCGTACGACGCGTACTTCGACGGCGCGATGCCGGACTTCCTGTACTTCGAGAAGCTCCTCAAGGACTCCGGCAGCGGGCTCAACGAACCGGCCGCGGTGATCGTCGAGGGCGTCCAGGGCGAGGGCGGCATCAACGCCGCGCGGCTGGAGTGGCTGAAGGGTCTCGACGACCTCTGCAAGCGTCACAACATCCTGCTGATCCTCGACGACGTCCAGATGGGCTGCGGCCGCACCGGGCCGTTCTTCAGCTTCGAGGACGCCGGGATCAAGCCGGACATCGTCTGCCTGTCGAAGTCCATCAGCGGCTACGGCCTGCCGATGGCGCTGACGCTGATCAAGCCGGAGCTCGACGTCTGGGAGCCCGGCGAGCACAACGGCACCTTCCGCGGCATCAGCCCCGCGTTCGTCACCGCGACCGAGGCGATCAACGCCTACTGGAGCGACGACGAGCTCGAGAAGTCGACCAAGGCGAAGGGCGAACGCATCGCCGCCGCCTTCTCGGGCATCGTCGAGTCCTACCCGGACGCGAACCTGGCCGCCAAGGGCCGCGGCCTCGCGCGCGGCCTGGAGTTCGAGAACGGCGACCTGGCCGGCCGCGTCTGCGCCGAAGCGTTCGCGCGCGGCCTGCTGATGGAAACCTCCGGTCCCGACGGCGAAGTCATGAAGCTCCTGCCGCCGCTCACCCTCACCGACGACGAGCTGACCCAGGGCCTGTCGACCATCGACGAGTCCATCAAGGCCGTCCTGAAGAAGTAGAGGAGTTTCACCCGTGCTCGTTCGCACACTCGACGAGGTCACCGACACCGACGCCGACATCAAGACGGAGAACTGGCGCAGCAAGCGGATCATCCTGGCCAAGGAGGGTGTCGGCTTCTCGGTGCACGAGACCACGCTGTACGCGGGAACGGTCAACGACTTCTGGTACGCGAACCACATCGAAGCCGTGTTCATCACCTCCGGCGAGGGCGAGGTCGAAGACCTCGCCACCGGCAAGGTGTACGAGCTGAAGCCCGGCACGCTGTACCTGCTCAACGACCACGACAAGCACCAGGTCCGGCCGAAGACCGAGATCAAGTGCGTGTGCGTGTTCAACCCGCCCGTGACCGGGCGCGAGGTCCACGACGAGAACGGCGTGTACCCGCTGATCACCGAGGAATCGTAAGAGCCGGAGAGGAAACAGGAGGCGAAGCCCGTGACGCTGACGGACACCCGGGTCGACGACGGCTACCCGACCCGGATCACCGGCACGCCGGCCCAGCTGCCGCGCGTGCACCCCACGGTGTGGGGCACCGAAGCCGACGGTCCGATCGACGCCGCCACGCTGGCGAACCACGAGACCAAGGGCTACACCGTGGTCGAGGACACGCTCTCGGTCGGGGAGGTGCAGACGTACTGGCAGGAGCTGGTGCGGCTGTCCTCCGACAAGGAGCTCGCCAGGGACGAACGCGTGATCTCCGAGGCGAAGACCGGTGAAGTCCGGTCGATCTTCGACGTCCACGAGCTCTCGGACCTGATCGCCGAGCTGGTGCGCGACCCGCGCGTGCTGGACCGGGCCCGGCAGCTGCTCGGCTCCGAGGTGTACATCCACCAGAGCCGCGTCAACTACATGCCGGGGTTCAAGGGCACGGGCTTCTACTGGCACTCGGACTTCGAAACCTGGCACGCGGAGGACGGCATGCCGTCGCCGCGCGCGGTCAGCTGCTCCATCGCGCTCACGGACAACTACCCGTTCAACGGCGGCCTGATGATCATGCCGGGCTCGCACCGGACGTTCGTCCAGTGCGCCGGCGAGACGCCGGACGACAACTACAAGGCGTCGCTCAAGGACCAGCGGGTGGGCGTGCCGAGCGAGGACGACATCACGAAGATGGCGGCCGAGCACGGCATCGACCAGTTCACCGGCCAGGCCGGCTCGGCGCTGTGGTTCGACTCGAACATCATGCACGGCTCCGGGAACAACATCACCCCGTACCCGCGCTCGAACATCTTCCTGGTGTTCAACAGCGTGGAGAACGCGTTGCAGGAGCCGTTCGCGGCGAGCGCGCCGCGGCCCCCGTTCATCGCCGGCCGCGACTCGACCCCCATCTCGCGCTAGCCGCACAGCCCGGCGGTGACGAACCCAGTGCGCTTTGTTACCGTGTCGCCACCGCGCGGGCGTGTGGCCCGCGCGACAACCGTCTTCGCGGACGATCGGCGGGTGCTTCGCTCGGGGTGAGCTCACCCGCCCGGTCGCCGGTGAAGACGACGGGTGGACCGCGCCCCCTGGCGGCCCAGCCGGGAGTAGCACTACGACCCCGTACCAGCGGATCGGGACCGCTGGTACGGGGTCGTCTCACGTCCGGGGTGACGATCCGCCCATGGATGTCGCACCCCGTCCCGCTCGGCGCTGCGGAATCCGCAGGGCGGCCAAAACTCCTGGTACCAGCCCCGTTCGACAACCCGTCACCACGGTAGGTTGATTTTCGCGGTGAGGGAGACTCCGGGGAGGTGGGCGCGAGCATGGCCGAAAGCCGGTTCCAGCTGCTCGGGCCCGTCCAGCTCTTCGACGGCGACGTCGCGATCCCGATCGGCGGCCCCGGCGTCCGCGGCCTGCTCGCCCTGCTCGCGCTCAAGCCCGGCAAGGTCGTCGGGCTCGACGAGATCATCGACGCCCTCTGGGGCCACGATCCGCCCGCGACCGCCCGGACCATCGTCCACGGCAACGTTTCCCACCTGCGCCGGATCCTCCGGGGCATCGACGGCCCCAGCATCCTGACCACGCCGCCGGGCTACCGCCTGGCGGTCGAGCCCGACCGGATCGACGTCCACCGGGCGCGCGGCCTGCTCGACCGCGCGTCGGAGGCCACCCCGGAGGTCGCCGCCGCGCTGCTGGCCGAAGCGCTCGCGCTCTGGCAGGGCCCGGCGCTGGGCGGCGTGCCCGATTCGCTGCAGGCACCCGAACTGGAGGATCTCCGCCTCGCCGTGCACGGTGCTCGCGTCGACGCCGATCTCGACCTCGGCCGGCACGCCGAGCTGATCGTCGAGCTGAGCCCGATCGTCCGCGCGGATCCCCTCGCCGAGCGGACCGCCGGCCAGCTCATGCGGGCGCTGTACCACGCCGGACGCCGCGGGGACGCGCTCGAGCTGTACCGGACCGTCTCGCGCGCCACGCTCCGCACGCTGGGCGTCGAGCCCGGCGCCGAGCTGCGCTGGCTGCACGAGCGCGTGCTCAACGACGCCCTTCCGGTGCTTTCACGTGAAAGCTCCGCCCTCGAGCCGGGGCAGCCGATCTCGCAGCTGCCCGCCGCGGTGCCGAGCCTGGCCGGGCGCGCCGACGAGCTGGCCTGGCTCGACAGCCTGGTCACCCGCGCCGAGGCCGGCGAAACGACGATCGCGATCGTCACCGGGACCGCCGGGGTCGGCAAAAGCACCCTCGTGGTCTGGTGGGCGCACCGGATCGCGGCGCGGTTCCCGGACGGCGTCCTGTTCGCGTCGCTGCGCGGCTTCGACCCGCACCACCCGCCGCTGGAGGCCGCCGAGCTGCTCACGCAGTTCCTGCTCGGCCTCGGTGTCGAGACCGCGAAGATCCCGGAACTGCTGCACGAACGCGTCGCGCTTTACCGGTCGCTGATCGCGGGACGGCGGATGCTCGTGCTGCTCGACGACGCCCGCACCGCCGAGCAGGTGCGCCCGCTGCTGCCGCCCAGCGCCCGGACGATGACCGTGGTGACCAGCCGGTCGCGCCTCGACGGGCTGGCCGTGTCGAACGCGGCCAAGCAGCGCGTGCTCGGCACGCTCGCGCCCGACGACGCCGTCCGGCTCATCGAGGAGCTCGCCGGCCCGGCGGACCTCAACCACGCCCTCGCGCGGCTCTGCGGCTATCTCCCGCTCGCGCTGCGGATCGCGGGTGCGCGGCTTTCGGCGAGCGCCCAGCGCACCGCGGAGGAGCTGGTCGACGAGCTGGGCAACGAGCGGACGCGGCTGGCCGGGCTGCAGGTCGACGGCGCCGACGACGGCGTGCGCGCCGCCTTCGACGTCTCCTTCCGCGGCCTGCCCGGCGAGATCGCCGAGACGTTCCTGCAGGTCGGCGCGGTGCCCGGGGTGATGGTCGGGCCGCACCTGATGGCCGCGGTGGCGCAGATCCCGGTCATCGAAGCCCGGCGGCGGCTGCGCGCGCTGGCCGCGCACAACCTCATCGTCGAGACCGCGCGAGACGTCTTCGCCCCGCACGACCTCGTCCGGCTCTACCTGCGCGAACTCGCGGAACAAGAGCTCGGCGAGAAGGAGCGCGACGAGGCGATCGGCTGGACGGTCCGCTACTACCAGGCGGTGGCCGACCGGGCGCGGCGCCGGCTCGGCCACGTCGCCGACCCGCTCGACTTCACCGGCGTGCTCGCCGACGAGGCGATGCCGCCGCTGACCGGTTTCGCCGAGGCGCAGGACTGGTTCGCGGCCGAGTGGCCGAACCTGCTCGCGGCCCTCGACGCCGCGTACTCGACCGGCCGCTACGACGACGTCTGGCGGCTCGCGTTGCTGGGCCACACCTACCGCGTCGCGTGCCCGCTGCTGGACGAGTGGACGCGGATGGCCGACCTCGGCGTCGCCGCCGCCGAAGCCGCGGGCGACGTCGCCGGGCAGTGCTGGCTGCGGCTCGCGCGGTGCGGGATCGCGCTGAAGTTCGAGCTGCCGGGCGCCGGGCTGGCCGACGCCGAGCGGGCGCTGGAGCTGTCCGCGCGCGTGCCGGACCCGGGCTTGAGCACGTCGGTCGACCTGCACCTGGGCCGCGCGCTGAGCCGGCGCGGCGAGCACGAGAAGGCCATCGACCGGCTGACGCGGGCGATCGCGGAGGCGCCGGACGTCACGCTGCGCGGCCAGGCGCTCAGCAGCTGCGCGCAGGCGGAGAAGCGGGCGGGCCGCCTCCCCGACGCGATCGCCCACCAGCTCGCGGGGCTGGCGATCCACCGCGAGCTCGGGGACGACGACCGGGTGGTCGTCTCGCTGGACAAGCTGGCCGAGCTCAGTCTCCGGGCGGGCGACGTCGAGGCGGCGGAGCGGTACGTCTGGGAGGCGATCGACCTGGCGATCAGCCGCGAGTTCGCGGCGCGCGAAGGTGCGCTGAGGCTGACGCTGGGCCGGGTGCTGCGGGCGCGCGGTGATCTCGACGGCGCGCGGGAGCAGCTGGCGTTGTCGGTGCGCATTTACGAGCGGGTGCACCCGAAGCTGGTCGGTGAGGTCCGGACCGAGCTCGCCGAACTGCAGTGAAGATTTCGCGTGACATCTTTCCGGCGGTGATCCACATTCGTGGGGAAAGAATGCCGGTTGCGAATAGATCACGACCGCGGCTCCGGCGGTGAATCCTTAGTGGATTCTTAGTGCCTCCGGGTGGCGTCCGCGTAGGTTCGGCGGTGCCGGCTGAGCCCTAGGGGAGGGGCAGGCTGAGACGCCGGCGCCGGGCCCCGTGCGGGAAAACCCCGCCGGGGCCGGGAGCCGCCAGGAGCGGCTCGTGGCGGCCCGGCCGGCCGACTTGGGGGTAGGCCGGCCGGTCGCCAGGCTCGGCGGAAACCTCGGCTCAGCTCACGTTAGCCGTGCAGAGCGCGATTGTCGTCCCGCTGTTTTCCGCGACCTTCTTGCCGTCGACCAGAATGGCGCAGCTGATTTCGTTGTTGAGCTGTGCGTTGCGGGTGTCGGCGGTGAGCGTCAACAGGTACGAACCATTGTTGTAGGACGCCGCGCCTTCCCACGCGTCGGTGCTGGCCGGCGCGTTTTCCGTCCGCTGGTCCGACAGGCTGCCGTAACGCACGGTGGCGCCGCCGGCGGAGGTCACCTGGAACGTCACGGAGTGCTTGTCCCCGGCCACCGAGGGCAGGTGCAGCCCGGACTCGCCGCCGCCGAGGAAGGTCGAGTACGCCAGCACGCCGCCGGTCGAAAGCAGCGCCGCGACCGTGACCACGATGGCGGTGATCGCCAGCCCGTGATCGCCCACCGTGCCCTTCTTGACCTGGACCAGTCCCACGATCGCCAAGACGAGCCCGATCCCGCCCAGCGGCCAAGCGACGAATCCGATGTCCGGGACGAACGCGACAACCAGGGCGGCCACGCCGAGCACCAGGCCGGCGATCGCGAGGATGTTCCGGCCGGGCTTCGCGTTGGCCTGACGACGCTCCGTGGCCGTCACCGGAGGCGCGGGCCGTCCGTGGCGCGCGGCGGTCGGCGGCGGGTACTGCGGGTCGGTCATCATGCGGACCCCTTCGGGTGGGAGTGCGACGACGTTAACCCATAAGAGTGCCCACGAACGAAATTGTTACATTCTGGAAAAAGTCATTGTCCCACCGTTTTGCGCCAGGTATCGGTATTTCCTGACAACGCGCGCAGGGTGTGGCCCGGTGATCAATGGGAAGAATATCGGAGTTCCCACTGTTCGCGTGGCCGTGCGGCCTACGACGACCGTCGGTTCCGGTGTTCAAGACGAAAGTCGCGTACCGGACTTCTCAGTCGAAAAGGCTCACTTCGGGTGTGATTTCGAGGAGCTCGAAAACGGGACGGCCGCGGCGGCCGTCGATCGTCGTCGTCCGCACCACGCGCAGCCGCGCCGTCACCGGGCGGTCGAGGTTCTCCTTGATCTCGTCGAGCAGGTCCGGCGCCACCGCGCCCTGGATGGTCCCGCCCGACTCGCGGTCGAGGTAGAAGATCCGGCGCCGGGTGCGGACGCCGTCGAGCCGCCCGCGCACGGTCTCGTAGCCGACGGCCTCGCGCGGCTCCCGGAGGCTGCCCTGCAGGATCCGCGCCTGCTCGGTCGTCATGCTGCGCGTGACCTGCTCGCCCGCGGTCGGCGTCAGCGCCATCCCGATGCCGGCGTTCTTCGCGACGGCGTTGACGATGTCGCTCACGGCGTTGCGGACGGTGTCGCGCTGCAGCAGGACGGCGTCGAGCGCGCCGTCGTCCGAGCCGTTCGCCGGCAGGAAGTCGCACAGCTCCTTGACGGCCCGCTCCGAGAGCGTCTCGATGCCGTCGACGATCAGGGCGTCGTCGACCGCGTCGAGCTCGGGGAAGCCGAAGAAGATCGCGTTGCCCGCCTGGCCGCGCTGGATCAGCGGCGCCTTGTCGCGGTCGGCCTGCTGGACCTGGGTGACCTCGCCGGACGGGTTCCGGATGATGTGCCCGATCTTGGCCGTCGCGTCCTGCAGCGCGCGGCTGATGTCGGAGAAGGTGTAGGCGTCGATGCTCTGCTCGCCGATCACCGAGACGTGCAGCAGCGGCGACCGCGACGTCCGCTCGAACTTGGCGTTCGCCGCCATCGCCGAGGCGCGCGCGAGGTCGTCGAGCCACGTGCCGCCGGGGATCTCGTCGGCGATGCGCCGGAACTCGTTCCTCACCAGACCATCTCCGGGTAGCCCCTGCCGCCTTCGGCCCAGACCTCGGCCCAGACGTCTTCGTCGCCGGGGCGGCACAGGAAGCCGTCCAGCATGCCCCCGACCGGCTGAACCTGATCGAGGTACATCGCGGGCTGCCCGACGATCACGCCGCGCAGGGTGAGCAGGCCGTACAGCGCCGACCGGCCGGCGTCGTCGAGCCGCTTGAGCGCGCCCCACTCGTCCGGGACGAGGACGACGTCGAGACCCTGCGGCGGGTGCGCGGTGCGCACGACGAGCTCGCCGCCGATCCAGGCCCGGCCGGACGGCATGATCCGCCGCGCCACGCCGAGGTAGCTGTTGAGCGCGCTGAAGAGGATCTCGCGCTCGTTCTGGTGCGGGGCGTCGAAGACCAGGCGTTCGTAGACGTCGGCGAGGTCGCAGGCGTGGCGGCCCGGCGGCAGGACCTGCTGCGCCGTCCAATGGGGGAGCGCCACGCCACCCCCTCCTCTGGCCTCGCTCACAGTGCGTAGCCGAACTTACCAGGATGGGTGTCAGCCACCGCGCCCAGGCTGGTGCGGCCACTGCGGGGTGCCCTCCGGGAGCTCGTCGGCCTCCGGCCAGGCGGGTTCTTCCTCGGTGGGCCAGTCCTCGGCCTGCGGCCCGCGCTGCGGCGGCAGCGGCAGCCGGCCCTCGCGGTGGCCGACGGGCTCGGGTTCTTCGTCGTCGTGGACGGTTTCGGCCCGCTCGGCGTCGGGCTGCATCCAGGCCGCCGGGATGAACTGCGTCTGCTCGGCCGCCGACGGCTCGGGCTCGTAGCGGGTGTCTTCGACGAACTCCGGTTCGGGCTCGGGCCGGGGCTTCGGCCGAGCGGCGCGCAGGACGAGCCACGAAGTGAGCGCGCCGAGGGCGAAGGCGATGACCAGCCACAGCCAGATCTGCCCGAACAGCCACACCATCTGCTACTCACCCCTTCAAACGACGGTGATTTCGACGCGCCGGTCCTCTTCGCCGCCGGTGGCCGGCCGGGTGTCGCCCAGCCCCCGGTAGGTCACGCGCTTGGTCGTCAGCCCGTTGGTGGTGAGGATCCGCGCGACGGCCCTGGCGCGGTCCCGGGAAAGCTTCAGGGCGGCGCTCTCGCCGCCGGGGCCCCGGCCGACGTGGCCGGTGACGCGGTACCGGAAGGTGTCCGGCGACTTCGCGAGGGCGATCGCGACGGTGCGGGCGGCCTGTTCGCCTTCGGGGGTGAGCCGCGCGGTGTCCGGCTCGAAGGTGATCGGCGCCTCGGCGACCATCCGGTCGATCTCGGCCTGCACACCGGCCTTGTCGGTGGGCGGCGGCGGAGCGGTGGCGCTGGTGGTCGGGGGCGGGCTGCTGGTGCTGGGCGGGGTGGTCGGTGCGGGAGGCGCGGCGCTGCTCGGGGCCACGGGGGTGACGTCGCCCTGCAGCTGAGCGGCCCGCACGCCGTCGACGTTCTGGACGACTTCGAGGGCGCGCAGCGCCTGGTCGGGCGCGAAGCCGCTGAGGGTGGCGTCCCGGCCGTCGAAGGTGACGTTGCCCTTGGCGAGCCCGGCCTGGGCGAGGGCGGCCTGGGTGTCGGCGGTCAGGTCACGCTGGATGTTCCCGCCCTGGGCCCAGGTGACGACCCCCGCCAGCAGCGCGGTGACCAGCACCGCGATCGGGACCACGAGGATCCAGCGACGACCACCGGACATAAGGGGACTGTAAGCCGGGTGAGGCGGGTTGGCGACCCGGGGAAGAGTGGTCGTCCACAAGTTGTCCCCAGGCAAGTCGACATGTGGACAACTGGCCGGTCTGTGATCGGTTGAGCACTTTCCGTCGGAGGCGACCGATACGCTGGAAGCGGGGCGGCCCCCCAGGGAGCGGCGGGGTCTGTCTGGGGCCGGGCGCTCGGCGGGCGGGATGGCTTGTGAGGTGAGGCCGGCTCGCCCTCCGGGGGCTGCGTGGTCAGTTCGAGCGTCGCGAATGACTCATTGGGGACCTCCGGCGCCGCGAATGAGTCATTCGCGACGTCCGGGGGCCGCGCTCCGGCGGGATTGGACTGTAGGCGAGCCGGGCCTGGCAGGTCAGGCCCCGGAGGGTGTCCTGAATGAGTCATTCAGGACATCCGACGACCTGAATGACTCATTCAAGACACCGCGGGAGCCGCCAGCGCGACCAAGGCTGAGCCCGGACTCCGGCCGCGGACCTCCGAACGACCCGTTCAGGGCCTCCGACGACATGAACGACTCGTTCATGACAACCGCCGCCGGACCCCGAAAGCCGTGAACACCACCTTCAGCAACCCCTCAAGGTGGCCTTCACAGCCCTCGGGCACCGGACCGAGCCGACTTCAGCTGGCCTGCTGCCGAGCCTGCGCGTTGTCCGGCACCTCGAGCACGTCCAAAGGCACATAAGGCGCCAGCTGGGGCCGCTTGGGCGACAACCCGTCCCCCACGGACTGGCCTCGCAGCTGCCGCCGGATCCACGGCAGCAGGTACACCTTCGTCCACGTCAGATCCGACCGCCGCGAGTCGAGCCACCGGCTCGGCACCGCCTCCACCGGCCACGGCTCCCGCCAGTCGCCCTCGATCGGCACCCCCAGAACCTCGGCCGACTTCATCGCGATCCGCCGGTGGGCCTCCGGCGAGAAGTGCAGCCGGTCGTCGCTCCACGCGCGCCTGTCGTGCAGGGGCCCCATCGTCCACAGGTCCACCAGCCGGGCCCCGTGGCGCTCCGCGATCGCCCACAGGTGGGCGTTGTAGATCCCCACCTTGCCGCGCAGGACCGACATCACCGACAGGACCTTCGTGTCCGGCCCGTTGAAGATCAGCACCGGGATGCCCGCCGCCCGCAGCTTCGCCACGCCCTCCTCGAGGCGGGCCGCCACCGCGTCCACGTCCGCCCCCGGGACGATGATGTCGTTGCCGCCCGCGCACAGCGTGACCAGGTCGGGCTTCAGCTCCAGGGCGATCGGGAGCTGTTCGTCCATGATCTCGTCGAGCATCTTGCCCCGCAGGGACAGGTTCGCGTACTGGAAGCCGGGTCGCCCACCCGCCAGGATCTCCGCGAGCCGGTCGGCCCAGCCGCGGAACGTGCCGTCCGGCAGCTCGTCGTTGAGCCCCTCGGTGAAGCTGTCCCCGATCGCCACATAGCTGTCGAATCCGTACACGCTGGGTCCCCTTCCCGTCCTGCGACCGACTCCCCGACATGTAGTTGTACACCACAACTAACCGTCCGGGCCCCACCGGAGTTCAGCCTGCGGTAACAGTGTCTTATCTTGTCGGTCTTCTCCGCCTCTCTATTACGTAGTTTTCACCTTCCGCATGCCGTGACACAGCACACTCGAAGGCAATCACCAGACTCTTGTGGCGAACATCTCCCTGCTTGGAGGCTCCTCGCCGCGATCCGGCACGCTGGACAGGTGTCCGTAGAACCCCGTGAATCGCTCGCGCAGATCCTCGGTGGCCGCCGGGGCGCGCTCGACGCCAGCATCCCGCCCGCCGGTTTCGTCGTCGGCTGGCTCGCGGCCGGGCAGTCCATCGCCTGGGGAGCCGGCGTCGCCATCGCGGTCGCCGTGGCCCTCGGGATCTACCGGATGGTCCGCGGCGGGAAGATCCGCGCGCTGGTCGTCAGCCTGGCCGCCGTCGTCGCGGCCGCGCTGATCGCCCTGCACACCGGCCGTGCCCAGGACTTCTTCCTGCTGCAGCTGATGTCCAATGTGGCCAGCGCGCTGCTCTGGGCGGCGAGCATCGTGATCCGGTGGCCGCTGCTCGGCGTCGTCGTCGGCCTGGTGCTCGGCCAGAAGACGCGCTGGCGCCGCGACCCCGTGCTGCTGAAGGCGTACTCGCGCGCCAGCTGGGTGTGGGTGTTCGGCCAGTACGTGCTGCGGGTCGTCGTCTACGGCCTGCTGTGGTGGTCCGGCCAGGTGATCGCGCTCGGCGTGGCCCGCACGGTGCTGTCGTGGCCGCTCGTCGCGCTGACCGTGGCGGTGAGTGGCTGGGTGCTCTACCGGGCGTTGCCCCCGGAGCACCCCGGCCTGCGACTGGCCCCCGAAACCGGCCCGGACGACGTACCCCGGACATAAGGCGGCCCCCGGCGAGGGGGGAGGGTCCGGGGGCCACTGACTACGTTACCCGGACTACCCGGCTCCAGTCGACGTTTTGGCGTCTTCGCGTCGCGTTTTACTCAATTTTTTAGGGAAATACTGGTCTAGCCACCCCTTCGCCGAAGGCGTCCACGGCCGCGAGCCAGGCCGCCCCGAGCACCCCATCGGAGCTGGTCAGGACCTCGAGACCGGCCAATCCACGGCGTACGAGAGCGCCGACCGGACTGTTTCCGGTGAGCACCGAGCCCACGAGCACCACCGGCGTCGACTCGCCGGGTTCGCGCGCGGCGAGGGCGTTCGCGACCAGAAGTTCGGCCGCCCGGGTGACGATTTCGCGTGCGCGGGGCTCGTCCGCGTCGTGCGCCGCGCTCACCAACGGGGCGAACCGGGCGAGCCGGACGGGCGCCTCGGCGTTGGCCGCCGTGATCAACGCGCGCGACGCGGCGAGCCGCTCCGCGTCGGTCCGGACGTCCAAACCGGACGGTCCGAGCGCGGCCGCGAGCACCGCCGACGGCAACCCGTCGAGGGACAGGCCGCGCCCGAGAGCCTCCAAAGTGGATCGGACGGCTTCGCGGCCGAGCCAGAACGCCGACCCTTCGTCGCCGAGCAGCCAGCCGTAGCCGCCCACGGTGCCGGCCAGCCGGCGCTTGCGGATCCGGCCCGCGATAGAACCGGTGCCGGCGACGAGCACGGTCCCGTCCGGCGCCGAGGTCGCGGACGCGTACGCCACTTCGGCGTCGGCCACCACGCGCACGCCGGTGAGTCCTATCCGCGCCCACGCCGCGTCGAACACCGCCGCCACGCGCACGTCGCTGAGCTTGCTGACGCCGGCCATGCCGACGACGCACGCGCGCACGCCGCCCGGGTCGTGCGCGCCCAGCGCCGCGGTGATCGCGTCGGCGATCCGGCCCGCGGCGACCTCGGGCGCGTGGGCGTTGGGGTTGGCGCCGTCGCCGCGCCCGGTGCCGAGCACGACGCCGGCGGCGTCGACCAGTGCGGCCCTGGTCGACGTGCCGCCGGCGTCGACGCCGATCGCGAAGGTCACCGGGTCTTGGTCACCTTCAGCAGGCCGCGCGGGCTGTCCGGGTCGCCGCCGCGGGCGAGCGACAGGCCGAGCGCGATCCGCTGGATGGGCAGGATCTCCAGGATCGGGGCGAGTTCCTCGACTGTCGGCGCGACGTCGATGCGCAGCGCCGCGGGCACCTCCGAGGCGGCCGAACCGACCGCGAGGACGTCCGCGCCGCGCTTGCCGACGGCCTCGAGGACCTCGTGCATCGCCTGCCCGCCCTGCCCCTTGCTGGTCACCGCGAGCACGGCGGTCTCGCCGTCCACCGCCGCGACCGGACCGTGCAGCAGGTCCGCGCCGCTGTACGCGCGGGCGGCGAGGTAGCTGGTCTCCGCGAGCTTGAGCGAGCCTTCGAGCGCGCTCGCGTAGGAGTAGCCGCGGCCGGTGGTGAGGACCCGGTCCACGAAGCGGTACCGGTCGACCGCGCGCTGGACGCCCTCGGCGGCACCGTCGAGGGTCTGCTGCGCCAGCTCGCCGATCTTCTCGGCGTCGGCCGCCTTGCCGCCGCGCACCGCGTCGATCAGGAGGTAGAGCGCCATCAGCGTCGCCGAGTACGTCTTAGTCGCGGCGACGGCCTTCTCCAACCCGGCGCCGATGTCGACGCCCAGCTCGGACGCCGCCCGCAGCGGCGAGTCCGGGGTGTTGGTGACGGACACCGTCAGCGCGCCCTGGCGGCGCGCCGTTTCGGTGACCTCGATCAGGTCGGGCGAGCCACCGCTCTGGCTGACCGTGACGAACAGCACGTCCCGCAAATCGGGCCGCGCGCCGTACAGCGTCGCCGTGGACGGGGAGACAAGACCAGCCGGAAGGCCGAGCAGTACCTCGATCAGGTACTTCGCATACAACGCTGCGTGGTCACTCGATCCACGCGCGGCGAGCAAAGCGAAGCGCGGGGGGCGTTGTGAGATCTTTTCCGCCACCTCGGCGATTTCCGCCTGACGCCCCACCAGTCCGGCCAGGACGTCCGGTTGCTGGGCGATCTCCGCGGCCATGTGCTCGCCGGGCCGTTGTTCGGTCATCATTTTCCTCTCCACCTCCGGCATTATGTACCGGACTCAGGCGGCGTCGGTCAGGTCTAGACCAATCTTAGTGGGGCGGCGCGTTTGGGGAAAAGGGTACGTTTCTTACGGGGACGTGGCGCGCAATGAGGGAAGACATAGGGAGTCGGGCATGTTGGAGACCACCACCACGGGCGAGGCGGGCGCCGTCGCCGGGCTGCGCGGGCAGCGCGAGCCCAAGTATTGGGCACTGAAACAGCACCTTCTCGACCTCCTGGACGTGCTGCCGCCCGGGTCGCCGATCCCGACGGAACGCGCGCTCGCCGGGGAGTTCACGGTCTCCCGCACCACCGTGCGCCAGGCTTTGGCCGACCTCACCGCCGAGGGCCGTCTGCACCGTGTGCAGGGGAAAGGCACCTTCGCGGCCGAGCCGAAGCTCGCGCAGCGGCTGCAGTTGTCCTCCTACACCGAGGACATGCGGCGCCAAGGCCTGAAGCCGTCATCGAAGCTGCTGGAGCTCGAGGAGCTGCCGGCCGAAGGCGATCTCGCGAAACTGCTCGGAATCCGTACTGGTGCGAAAATTCTTCGCCTTCGACGGCTTCGACTCGCGGACTCGCAGCCGATGGCGCTGGAGACTTCGCACCTGCCGGCGGGCCGATTCCGCGGGCTGCGCAAGCACGTCTCGGCCGGCGGTTCGTTGTACGCCGTTCTACGCGAGTACTACGGCGTGGAACTGGAACGCGCGGAAGAGTCGATCGAGACGTCGCTCGCCGGTCCGGAAGAGGCGGAGATGCTCGGCGCCGACGTCGGCATGCCGGTGCTCCGGCTGACCCGGCACTCGTTCGCCACGGACGGCAAGCCGGTCGAGTACGCCCGGTCCGTCTACCGCGGCGACCGGTACAAGTTCGTCACCACGCTGATGCCGTGACCCGGTGTTGACGGCGATCTCCGGGCAGGGTGAGGTGGCGGGGTGACTGCCACTGAAGACACGGGGATCCGGTGGGGGACGCACGCCGCGCGCGGCGTGCTCGCCACCACCATCCTCGGCTCGGGCATGGCGATGCTCGACGGCACCATCGTCAACGTCGCCCTGCCCCGCATCGGCACCGAGCTCAACGCCTCCGTCGCCGGGCTCCAGTGGATCCTCGACGGCTACCTGCTGGCGCTCGCCGCGCTCATCCTGGTCGCCGGCTCGCTCGGCGACCGGTACGGCCGGCGTCGCATGTACCTCATCGGCGTCGTCTGGTTCGGCGTCGCGTCCGGGCTGTGCGCCGCCGCCGTGTCCACCGAGATGCTGGTCGCGATGCGGATCCTGCAGGGCATCGGCGGCGCGCTGCTGACGCCGGGGTCGCTCGCGATCCTCCAGTCGTCCTTCGCGCACGACGCCCGCGCCCGCGCGATCGGCGCCTGGTCCGGCCTCGGTGGCATCGCGGCGGCCGCCGGGCCGCTGCTCGGCGGTTTCCTCGTCCAGGTCTGGTCGTGGCGGCTCGCGTTCCTCATCAACGTGCCGATCGCGGTCGCGGTCGTGCTGATGGCCCGCAAGTACGTCCCCGAGTCCCGCGACCCGGAGGCGACCGGCCACCCGGACTTCGGGGCCGCGGCGCTCGGCGCGATCGGCCTCGCCGGGGTCACCGGCGCGCTGGTGGAGGCGCCGGGCCGCGGCATCGGCGACCCGATCGTGCTGGTCGCGGGCCTGCTGGGGATCGCCGGCCTGACCGCGTTCGTCGTCGTCCAGCACCGCTCACGCGAGCCGCTGGTGCCGCCGTCGCTGTTCCGCGACCGCACGTTCACGCTCTCGAACGCGCTGACGTTCGTCGTCTACGCGGCGCTCGGCGGCGTGATGATGCTGCTGGTCATGCAGCTGCAGGTGTCGCTGCACTACTCGCCGACGGCGTCCGGCCTGGCCGGGCTGCCGCTCACGGTGATCATGCTGCTGCTGTCGGGGCGTTCGGGCGCGCTCGCCCAGCGCATCGGGCCGCGCGCGCAGCTGGTGGTCGGCCCGATCGTCGTCGGCATCGGGATGCTGCTGATGCTGCGCATCGCGCCCGGCGCGTCCTACCTCGGCGCGGTGCTGCCCGCGGTCGTCGTGTTCGGGCTCGGCCTGGCGACGGTGGTGGCCCCGGTGACCGCGACGGTGCTCGCCGCGGCCCCGGACCGATTCGTCGGTGTCGCGTCCGGGGTGAACAACGCGATCGCGCGGTCCGGCGGGCTGTTGGCGGTGGCGGTGCTGCCCGCGGCGGCGGGGCTGACCGGCGAGGCGTACGCCGACCCGGTGGCGCTCACCGCGGGCTGGCGGATGGCGCTGGTCATCTGCGCCGCGCTGGCGATCGCCGGCGGGCTGATCGCGCTGGGCATCCACAACGGCGTCCTCGCGCCGCCGTCCTCGGACGCGGGCTCGGCTCCGGCTTCGGCTCCGGACGAGTGCCCGCACCTGGGCGAGTGCTACCACTGCGGCGTCGAAGGCCCGCCGACGCACATCCGCGGCGGTTCCCCGGTGGCCGGCTCCTAGCGCCCCAATGTGGCCTTCGGTGCGTTGAACGCACCGAAGGCCGCCTTGGGTGCGTTCAACGCAACCAAGGCCACATTGGGGCGCTTGGGACCTGGCTACTTCGCGAGGATCTCGGCGAACAGCGCCGGGTCGGCGTTGCCGCCTGAAACGATGGCGACCGTGCGCCCGGCCGGCAGCTCGCCCGCGTGGAACAGGTACGCCGCCGTCGCCACCGCGCCGCTGGGCTCGGCGACCAGCCGGGCCTTCCTGGCGAGCGTGCGCATGGCCTCGCGGATCTCGTCCTCGGTGACCGTGACCATGGCGTCGACGACCTCCCGCAGGTGCGCGAAGGTCAGCTCGGACGGCTGCGCGCGCAGGCCGTCGGCGATCGTGCGGGCGCGGTCGGCCTGCGGCCAGTCGACCTGGCGGCCCAAGCGCAGCCCCTCCGTCGTGTCTCCCGCCAGCGCCGGCTCGACGCCGATGACCTTCGCCCGCGGGCAGCGCGCCTTGATCGCGGTACCGACGCCGGAGGCCAGCCCGCCGCCGCTGACCGGCACCAGCACGACCTCGACGTCGGGGAGGTCCTCGGCGATCTCGAGGCCCGCCGTGCCCTGCCCGGCGATGATGGCCGCGTCGTCGTAGGGCGGGACGAGGGTCAGCCCGCGTTCGGCGGCCAGTTCGTGCGCTTTCCCCTCGTGCTCGCCGATCGGCACTTCGATCACCTCGGCGCCGTACGCGCGGGTGGCCTCGACCTTGATGCGCGGCGCGACGTCCGGCACGACGATCACCGCGGGCACGCCGTACTGCTGCGCGGCGTAGGCGACTGCCTGCGCGTGGTTGCCGCTCGAGTAGGCGATGACACCGCGGGAGCGGCTTTCTTCGTCGAGGGTGCCGATCGCGTTGAACGCGCCGCGCACCTTGAACGCGCCGACCGGTTGCAGGCTTTCGGGTTTGAGCCACAGGGTTCCGCGGGGATCCCACGTCTGGAGCAACAGGGGCGTGCGCACGGCGACACCCCGGACGCGCTTCGCCGCGGCCTCGATGTCAGAGATCGTCACCAGTTCCATGTGCCGAGTATGTCAAGAAAGTGTTCGGCCTGGAGTGTCTATTGTGGACAGACGGAGTGGCGCTCCTCACGCTCCGGCAACGCGGGGAGTTCCTCGCGCGCCTTAGACGTTGGACAGGGGAGAAGACTTACTACCGGATCGGGATCATGAGCAAGGAGAACGCAGCGACTTCCGAAGCGAAGGAAGAAAAGTCAGGTCTGCGCATCGCGCAGGTGATGGCGGCGGCGCTCGCGGCGGTGACGGCGGCGCTGCTGGGCTCGACGCTCGGCGTGGCGGGCACGGTCGTCGGCGCGGGCGTGGCGAGCGTGATCACGACGGTCGGCGGCGAGGTGTACCTGCGCTCGCTGCAGCGCACGCGCGCGGCGGCGTTGAAGGCCCGGGAGCTGGCGGCGTCGGGAATCCGGCGGCGTGGAACCGGTTCCGAGGTGGCGCTGGCCGAGCAGCCGACGGTCCAGCTGCCCCGGCCGGAGTCTCCTCCCGAGGAAGAGCCTTCCCGGCTGCGGAAGCTGCGCTGGCCGTTGATCATCGGCACGAGCGTGGCGGCGTTCGCGGTGGCGATCCTGGCGATAGTCGGCTTCGAGTCGGCGACGGGCACCCAGATCGGCGGCGGCACGGGCTCGAGCATCGGCAAGATCTTCGGCAACGGCGGTCACGCGGACCCCACGCCGTCGACGACGCCTTCGACCACCACGAACGACACCCAGGACTCGCCGACGAACACCCCGTCGACGACCACGGAGACGACCACCCCGCCGACGACATCGAGCGAGGCGCCGACGACGACCCCGACGCCGAGCACGACGGCCCAGCAGCCGACGACCTCGGCCCCGGCAACCAGCCAGGGCGCGGCCACCACCCCGACCCCGTAAAGCCGTGAAGGCCACCTTGAGGAACTTGAAGTTCCTCAAGGTGGCCTTCACGAACTTCGGTCAGGGGAGGCGGGCCCGCAGCTCCCGCGCCGCGGCCTCGGGGTCCTCGGCCTCGGTGATCGCCCGGACCACCACGATCCGGGACGCGCCCGCCGAAAGCACCTCCGGGAGCCGCGAACCGTCGATCCCGCCGATCGCGAACCAAGGCCGCGAGACGGCCGAGGCGGAGACGGAACGCACCAGGTCCAGCCCGGGCGCCGTCCGGCCCGGCTTCGTCGGCGTCGGCCAGCACGGGCCTGTGCAGAAGTAGTCCACGCCCGGCTCCGAAGCGGCGGCCGAAGCCTGCGAAACGGAGTGCGTCGAGCGTCCGATGACCACCTCGTCGCCCAGGATGCGGCGGGCCAGCGGGACCGGGATGTCGTCCTGGCCCAGGTGGAGCACGTCCGCGCCGACCGCCAGCGCCACGTCCGCGCGGTCGTTCACCGACAGCAGCGCCCCGTGCCGCTCGCACGCCTCGGCCAGCACCTCCAGCGCCGCGATCTCGGCGCCGGCCTCCAGCGAAGAGCCACCCGTCTTGTCGCGCAGCTGGATGATGTCGACGCCGCCGGCCAAGGCCGCGTCGGCGAACGCGGCCAGGTCGCCGCGGGCCGTGCGGGCGTCCGTGCACAGGTACAGGCGCGCGGCGTCGAGGCGGGCGCGGATCTTGTCACCGGAGAGGGCGGGCATAGCGGCGACCGTACCCCGCGAGCTAGGGTGGACGAGTCCGCACGGGAGCCCGAAGCACGGGCTGAGAGGGAGCTGCCGCTCCGACCGTGGAACCTGATCCGGGTCATGCCGGCGCAGGGAGCGTGATTCCCATGACGAACACCCTGGCCGTCGTCGGCGGCGGCGTGATCGGCCTGTCCGTGGCCTGGCGTGCCGCCCAAGCCGGCCACGCCGTCACCCTCTACGACCCCGAACCCGCCCGCGGCGGCGCGTCCTGGCTGGCCGGCGGCATGCTCGCCCCGGTCACCGAGGCGTGGCCGGGCGAGGAGGACGTCCTCACCCTCGGCGAAGCTTCTTTAAGACGCTGGCCCGGCTTCGCCAGCGACCTCACCCAAGAGGGCGTCGACCCCGGCCTGGCCGGGCACGGGACGCTCGTCGTCGCCTTCGACCGCGCCGACGCCAGTCACCTCGACATCCTCGCCGGTCACCTGCACTCGATCGGCCGCGCGGCCGAACGCCTCACCGGCCGGGAGACCAAGCGGCTCGAACCCGGTGTCGGGTCCGTCCGAAGTGGACTCCACGTGCCCGGCGACCTCGCTGTGGACAACCGGAAACTGCTCCACGCCCTCTACTCGGCCTGCCAGAAACGAGACGTCCGGTTCGTCCGCGAGCGCGTCGAACGCATCCCGGACGCCGACGCCGTCGTGCTCGCCGCCGGCGCCTGGACCGGCCGGCTGCACCCGCAGCTCGCCGACGCCGTCCGCCCGCTCAAGGGCGAGATCCTCCGGCTCAAGCCCCGCCGCGGCTGCCTGCCACCGCCGACACGCACCGTGCGCGCCGTCGTCGAGGGCCGGCCGATCTACCTCGTCCCGCGCGGCGACCAGGAGCTCGTTCTCGGCGCGACGCAGTACGAAGCGGGCTTCGACCGGGCCGTCACCGCGCGCGGCGTCCGCGAGCTGATCGAGGGCGCCGAGCGCGTCTTCCCCGCGATCACCGAGTACGAGCTCGTCGAGACCGCCGCGGGCCTGCGGGCCGGCAGCCGGGACGTGCTGCCCTACATCGGCGTACTGGACGACGGCGTCTTCGCCGCCACCGGGCACCACCGCAACGGCCTGTTGATGGCCCCCGTGACCGCGGACGCCGTGGTCGCCTGGCTCGAGAGCGAGAAGCCGCCCGAAGGCGTCGAAGCGGCTTCGCCCGCCCGCCTGCACCAGAAGGAGCACGTGTGATGGAGATCAAGCTCAACGGAACGTGGACGGAGTTCCCGGACGGCGCGACCGTCGCCGACGTCCTCGACGCATCCGGCTGGCAGCGGCCCGGCATCGCCGTCGCGGTCGACGGCGTCGTCGTCCGCCGGAGCGACTGGCCTGCCACGGCCGTGCCCAAGGGCGCGGGCGTCGACGTGCTCACCGCGGTCCAGGGAGGCTGAAAATGGACGAAGAACCGCTGGTCATCGGCGCCTTCAAGGCCCAGTCGCGGCTGATCATCGGCACCGGCGGCGCGGCGAACCTCGCCGTGCTCGAACGTGCGCTGGTCGCGTCCGGCACCGAGCTGACCACCGTCGCCATGCGCCGCGCCGACGCCGAAGGCGGCTCCGGTGTCCTGGAACTGCTGAGCAGGCTCGGCATCGAGCTGCTGCCGAACACCGCGGGCTGCCGCACGGCCGCCGAAGCCGTCCTCACCGCGCAGCTCGCGCGCGAGGCCCTCGGTACCGATCTGATCAAGCTCGAGGTGCACGCCGACGACCGGACGCTGCTCCCGGACCCGATCGAAACCCTCGACGCCGCCGAACGGCTGGCCGCCGACGGGTTCACCGTGTTCGCCTACACGAACGACGACCCGGTGCTCGCACTGCGCCTGGAGGAGGCCGGTTGCGCCGCCGTGATGCCGCTGGGCGCGCCGATCGGCACCGGCCTCGGCATCCGGAATCCGCACAACATCGAGCTGATCGTTTCGCGGGCGGGCGTGCCGGTGATCCTGGACGCCGGAATCGGCACGGCGTCCGACGCGACGCTGGCGATGGAGCTCGGCTGCGACGCCGTCCTGCTGTCCACCGCCGTCACCCGGGCGACGGACCCCGAACGGATGGCCGCGGCGATGCGTTCGGCCGTCGTCGCCGGTCACCTGGCCCGAAGCGCGGGGCGCGTGCCGCAGCGGTTCTGGGCGCAAGCGTCGAGTCCACCCCGGTGAACCGGGGTGCCTTAACGCCGAACGTGCACCGGGAACCCGTAAGGTTGACGGAACTTTCCGGCGCACCCGCGCACGCGTGAGGCAGAAGGAGCCAGCCGTGACCAGCACATCGGTCCAGGACGTCTCGGGCAGGTTGTACCTCGCCGTCGGCAGGCTGTCCCGGTCACTGCGGCAGGCCGGGGTGCCGGGCCCGGGCCACGGCGCCATCTCGGCGCTCGCGACGCTCGTGCACGCGGGCCAGTTGCGGCTCGGCGACCTCGCGGCCAAGGAAGGCGTCGCCGCGGCGACCATGTCGCGGATCATCGCGTCCCTGGTCGAGGCGGGGTACGTCAGCCGCGAGTCCGACCCGGTCGACCGCCGGGCGTGGCTGGCGAAGGCGACGGAGGAGGGCGAGCGGCTCGTCTCGGGCGTCCGGTCGACCCGGGTGCAGGAGCTGAACCGGCGTCTCGACCGCTTGACGCCCGAGCACCGCGAAGCCCTGACGGCGGCGATCCCGGCGCTCGAGGCCCTGATCTCGGACGACTAAGCGGCTTGCTCCCGCCGCAGCTCGGCGAGTTCGGCGCGGACCGCGCGCAGCTCGTCGAGGATCTCCTGGTTCGCGGCCGCCTGGGTTTCGGCTTGCTTCGCCTCTTCCTCGCGGATGTCCTGGCGCAGCTCGTCCTCCATGCCGCTGACGACCACGGCGATGAAGAGGTTCAGCACGGCGAAGCTCGACACCAGGATGTAGACGACGAAGAAGATCCAGGCCATCGGCGCCTGGACCATGATCTCCTTCGCGATGTCGGGCCACGCTTCGCCGGTCATGACCTGGAACAGGGTGAACAGCGAGGTGCCGAGGTCGCCGAAGTTCTCCGGCGAGATGACGCCGAACAGCTTGGTCGCCATCACGCCGGCGACGAAGATGATCAGCGCGAGCAGCGCGGCGATCGACGCCATGCCGGGGATCGCCGCGAGCAGCCCGGAGACGACTTTGCGCATCGACGGCACGACCGAGATCAGCCGCAGGACGCGCAGCACGCGCAGCGACCGCAGGACGGCGAACGGCCCGGTCGCCGGGATCACCGCGATGCCGACGACCAGCAGGTCGAAGACGTTCCAGTTGTCGCGGAAGAACGCGCCGCGGTAGGCGTAGAACTTCGCCAGCAGTTCGGCGACGAAGATGCTCAGCGCGATGTGGTCGAGGGTGTGCAGGAGCGTCCCGTAGCCGTCGATCAGCGACGTCGACGTCTCCATCCCGAGCGTGATCGCGTTGAACACGATCACGGCGATGATGAAGTTCTGGAAGCGGCGGTCCTCGAGGACCTTCGCCACCCGCTCGCGTCCGGTCAAGGCCGCCCCCTGCTGAGTTCAAGGATCAGTAAACGCAGGGATGGTAACCGGACGGGTACTCAGCGCTCCTCGGGTGCCAGCCGCCAGAAGGCGGAGACCGGGCCGACCTTGGCCCCCATCGGGTAAGCGTGCTCGACCGCGTGCGAGACGAACCACTTGCCGTACCGCGCCGCTTCGACCACGGACATGCCCTTGGCCAGGCCCGCCGTCAACGCCGACGCCATCGTGTCGCCCGCGCCGTGCGTGTGCGGCGTCGGGTATCGCTCGCCCGGCAGCTCCACGAACGTCGAGCCGTCGAACAGCAGGTCCACGCACTCGGGGTCGGACTGCAGGTGCCCGCTCTTGACCAGCACGTAGCGAGGGCCCATCCGCTGGAGCACCACGGCCGCGGTGTGCATGCCTTCGCGGTCCTTCACGGTCATCCCGGTGAGCAGCCGGACCTCGTCCAGGTTCGGCGTCAGCACCGTCGCGCGCGGGAGCAGCTCGTCGCGCAGAGCGTGCAGGCCGGCGTCGTCGAACAGCGGGTGGCCGTGCATGGACGCCGCGACCGGGTCGACGACGAACGGGATCTTCTCGTCGCGTCCGATCCCGGCCTTGTCGCACGCGGCGGCGACCGCGTGGATGATCTCCGCCGACGCGAGCATGCCCGTCTTGGCCGCGCCGACGCCCATGTCCGCCGCGACGGCCTCGATCTGCCCGGCCACGATGTGCGGCGGCAGGTCGGCGCGGTCGTGCACGCCCAGGGTGTTCTGGACGGTGACGGCGGTGACCGCGACCAGGCCGTGCACGCCGCAGGTCAGGAACGTGCGCAGGTCCGCCTGCAGCCCGGCGGCGCCGCCGGAGTCCGATCCGGCGATGGTCAACGCCGAGGGAGGGCTCGTCGTCATGGTGGTTTCCCGACTTCTGGTCTAGGCCAATCGGCCTCTTTTGCTTCATCAACAGTCAACCACGGTGAGACATTGTGAACGTTACTCACGTTCGAAGGAGCCTGGATGAAGCTCTTCTCGGTGGTCCTCCTCGCGGCAGCTCTCACGTTCTCGGGAGCGACTGCTGCCAATGCGGACAGTCCGAAGCTCTCCCACGTCACGACGGTCGGCGTGCACAACACGTACGACCCGGCGGCCTACGACTACCTCGCACGGGCGCTCGACGCCGGCTCGTCGCTGATCGAGCTCGACGTCTGGCCGGACTTCTTCACCCACGAGTGGAAGGTCAGCCACTCGAACCCGTTGGGGAACAGCAACAACTGCGTCGCGGCGACCTCGGCGTCGCAGCTGTACACCGGCGGGAAGAACAAGAACCTCGAGTACTGCCTCGACGACATCCGGATCTGGCTCGCCGCGCACCCCGGGCACACGCCGATCACGCTCAAGCTCGAGATGAAGACGGGCTTCTCGGACAACACCGGCATGGGCGCGGACGAGCTGGACGCGACGTTCCGCTCGCACCTCGGCAGCGTCGCGTTCCGCCCGGCCGAGCTGCTCGGGAGCTACGCCACGCTCGACGACGCGGCCAAGGCGGACAACTGGCCGTCTGTGGACGCGTTGCGGGGCCGGGTGATCACCGAGATCATCCCGGGCACGGTGGAGGAGCAGAACCCGACCGACACGCTCAAGACCGACGTCGAGTACGCGCGGTACCTGGTCGGGCTGAAGAACGCGGGCAAGCTCGGCGACGCGAACATCTTCCCGACCGTGCACGGCGCGGCCGGCGGTGACCCGCGGGACAAGTACACCGCCGACCTCAAGCCGTGGTTCGTCGTGTTCGACGGCGACGCGAACGCGTGGGTGACGCAGACCGGGCCGTGGTGGTACGACGCGAACCACTACTACGTCGTGATGACCGACGGCCAGAACGTCGCGCCGGCCATCGATGCCCACAACCCGACGGTCGACCAGGCCAACCAGCGCGTCGCCGACCTGGCGAAGCAGCACGCGTCGGTCATCACCTCGGACTGGACCGGGCTCACCACGGTGCTGCCGCAGGTGCTCGCCCGCGGTTAGACGGAGGGTCGTGAGTGAGAAACAGTGTTCTAACACTGTTTCTCACTCATCACCAAGCACGCGCTGGTCGGGCTGACGAAGTCGATCGCCGTCGCCCACGCCCACCAGGGCATCCGAGCGAACACGGT